>CAKUMG010000870.1 GCA_934667465.1 uncultured Actinoplanes sp.
TTGCCTTCAATCTCTCCGACGCGCCGAAAGCCATGACGCCGTACCACGCCCGCGAGGCGCTGCTCGGCACGGACCCCGGGATCGAGGACCGCATGGTCGTGAGCGCCGAGCGCCCGACCATCTGCAAGATGCGCATCATCGCCGGCACGCAGCAGGTGCGCGCCGCGGGCGGTGGCGACCGGGCGGTTCGTGCGGGCGTCGGTGAAGCGGTGCGGCCCGGCGAGCAGGGCGCCGCGGAAGACGACGGGCCCGCCGTGACCGGCCGCGACCGTGACCCGTCGGGCGCGTCCGCCGGACCAGCGGATTCCGATGGTCAGGTCGCCGCGGGCGCGCAGCCCGGTCACCTCGCCGTCCGGCCACGCGGCGGGCAGCGCGGGCAGCAGGTGCACCTCGCCGGCGTGGCTCTGCAGCAGCAGTTCGGCGAGGCCGGCCGTCGCGCCGAAGTTGCCGTCGATCTGGAACGGCGGGTGGGTGTCCCAGAGGTTCGCCAGGGTGCTGGTGCGCAACTGCTCGCTCAGCATCAGGTGAGCGTGGTCACCGTCGTGCAGCCGCGCCCAGAAATTGATCTTCCACGCCTTGCTCCAGCCGGTGCCGCCGTCGCCGCGGGCGCGCAGCGACACCTCGGCCGCGCGCGCCAGTTCCGGGGTCGCGTCCGGGGTGATCTGGCGCCCCGGATGCAGCGCGAACAGGTGCGAGACGTGCCGGTGGTCGTCGGCCGGGTCGTCCCAGTCGCCCTTCCATTCCTGCAACTGTCCCCAGGAACCGATGCGGGTGCCGGGATCGAGCCGGCGCAGGGCCGCCTGTACTTCATTGTGGAATCGCCGGTCGCCGAGCACTTCCGCGGCCGCGGCCACGCTGGTGAACAGGTCGTGCACGATCTGCTGCGACATCGACGCGCCCGCCGAGAAATCGCCGTGCTCGGGCGAATAGCTGGGTGAGACCACGAGGGTGCCGTCGCGCGGGTCGGCGTGCAGCTCGTCGAGCCAGAAACGGGCCACTCCGCGCAGGACGGGATAGGCGCGCTCGCGCAGGAAAGCGTGGTCCCGGGTGAAGAGGTAATGGTCGTAGAGGTGCCGCGCGATCCACGCCGCCGCCTCGGGGAACCAGAACGCCGTCGGCCAGTCGTGCACGCCCGTGAACCCGTACGGATTGGTCTCGTTGTGCACCACCCACCCGCCGGCGCCGAACATCTCGCGCGCCGTCACCGCACCTGGCTCCCGCAGGGCTTCCACGAAATCCACCAGCGGTGCCACGGTTTCGGCGAGATTGGTCGCCTCGGCCAGCCAGTAGTTCATCTGCAGGTTGATGTTCACGTGGTAGTCGGCGCTCCACGGCGCCGACTCGTACAGGTTCCAGACGCCCTGCAGATTGGCGGGCAACGGCGTCCCCGTCCGCGACGAGGCGATGAGCAGATAACGCCCGTACTGGAAGAACAATGCCTCCAGCCCACGATCGCCGCCGTCATAATTCGCGAGAAGCCGATTCGTCGGTACGGCGGGCAGCCGCGCACCGAGATCGAGCGCGACCCGCCCGAAGAGCGCACCGTGGTCGCGGACGTGGGCCGCTTTCAGCCTTTCTCCGGCCGCCCGGTCCAGAACGGCGGCCACGCGCCGGTGCGGATCGGCGCCGCGATAGCCGGGAAAACGGTCCGCGTAATCGGTGCCGGCGGCCAGGACGATCGTCGCGCTGTCCGCCCCGGTCACGCTCACCGATCCGTCGGCATGATCCGTACGCGTCCCGCCCGCGCTCGTGATCTGTGCCTGGATCTCGTACCGGAGCCCGTTGTCGGTGAGGTTCCCGGCGACGGTAATCCGTCCGGCCCGCGCGCCGGCCTGTCGTGTCCTGTTCGCGGGCACCCCGATCGCCGCCCGGAACGCGACCCGGCCGGGCCCGTCGGCGCTCAACCGGACGACGAGCACCTTGTGCGGGTGGCTGACGAAGTACTCGCGGACATACCGGACCCCGTCGACGGCGTACGCGACGGTGGCGACAGCGGTCGCCAGGTCCAGATCCCGGCGGTACCCCTCGGGCTCGACGTGCCCTGTGGTCACCGTGAGTGTGCCGAGCGCCTGATAGCTGCCGTAGCCGACCCGGGCCTGCCCGAGCACGGCCGCGACTTCCTCGGGCGGCACCCGCTCGCGCTCGTCGATGGCCCGCTGCACCTGGGCGACCGCCCCGGGCCGCGGCTCCCGCCAGTTCCCGTGGTCGTACCCGGCCGACCCGGGCCCGCCGGTCCACAGCGTCTTCTCGTTCAGCAGGATCTCGTCGGACGCCACCCCGCCGAGCAGCGACGCCCCGAGGATCCCGTTGCCGATGGGCAGCGCCTGGCTCTCCCACTCGGTGCCCGGCTCGTCGTACCAGAGCGTGAGGTCGCCCGGGTGTTCCGGGGCCGCGGCTGCGGCTGTGGGGTGGGGCAGCCCGGCCGCCACCGCGGCTGCCCCGGATCCGGCGAGCAGAGTCCTGCGCCCAAGTCCCATGCCTCGCCGCTCCCCACATTCACCGTCCTCGATGCAAGAGCAGTTTCGGCGCTTCTTTCCTCCGGTGTCAACACACGCACGCAATTCGAGCTTTCCCCCGATATTTCGACGGAATGCCGATCCGGTTCGACCAACCCTTCGACGCGCGGCCCGGCGGCGGCCCGGACGGGGTCAGGCTCTGCGGCCATTGACAGCCACCCCGCCGTCGGTAGGATCTTCGTGTTTTGGCCTGCAAGCGGGGAGAAGCTCCACATGCGAGGAAAGATTTCGGCAGGCGTCGTCATGGCGCTGACTCTGCTGATTCCAGCAGCACCGGCGGCTGCTCAGGCCGAGCCGACAGGGCTGAACGCAGCCTGTCAAACGGTGGAACGCAAGGTGTACAAAGACATTCGGGAACTTGTCACCATCGATCTGGAAACCGCCTCCGACACCGAGGTGCGGGTCCTGGCCAACCAGATTCTGGCCGCGGTGAAGGACGAGCCGTTCCCGGTTCTGCCGGGCGCGTTGCAGGCAAGATTGGACGGTTCCGAAGATGACCTGCGGGCATTCCTCCGGGACAACCTGCAGAAGGCCTGGTCGACGGATCTGCGGATCAACGTGGTCCGGACGCTGACGGACGCCGGCACCAAGGTGAACAAGGCCGCGCAGGAGACCCTCGGCAACGGCAACATCGACACCTACCTGGCCTACCTGAACGACGGCCTGTACGCCGCACGTGAACTCGACTGCGCGGCGCAGCCCAGCCCCTCCACGACGGTCAAGCCCAGCGCCCCGGCCTCCGTCGCACCGAGCTCCACCGCCAGCGCCGGCCCGGCCGTCCCCGGCACCCCCTCCAGCAGCCCGGCCGCCCCCGGCGCCACCCCCGCCGACCCGGGCACCGGCGGCGAGGGCGGCGGCCTTCCGGTCACCGG
>CAKUMG010000871.1 GCA_934667465.1 uncultured Actinoplanes sp.
GGGCGCGAGGCAGCACGCGCGGGCCGCGAGGCGGTGCCGGCGGGGCGCCGGGCGCAGAGCCGACCGGGGCTCACCAGGTCTGAAGCAGGTCGTCGATGCTTTCGCGCCGGGAGAGCGTGCGCGCGAGCCCGTCCCCGACCCCGATCACCGCGGGCCGCCCGACGAAGTGCTCGCGCCGGTGGTGGTAGGCCCCCGTCCCGGCGACCACCACCAGGTCCCCCGCCCCGATGTCCGCGGGCAGTTCCATGGTCTCCACCAGCGCCGACGAGCCCGCGCCCACGACGGTGGCGGGCCGCATCGGGGCCTGGGACACCCGGCCCGCCAGCAGCGCCGAGTGCCGCCCGGCGCAGTCCGCGCAGCCGGGCACCGCGCCGTCGAGGGTGACGAGCAGCCGCCCGTCCTGGTCGGTGGTCACGTCCGTGACCCGGTGCACGGTCACGCCCGCTCGGGCCACCAGGGCGCGGCCCGGCGACACGGTCAGGGCCGGTTCGGCGACGGCGAGCCGCTCGGCCGCGAGGCGCAGGACGGTCCGGATCCGCCGGGTGAACGCGGCCACGGCGAACCCGCTGTCGTGGCTGGTGTAGGCGACCGCGTGCCCGCCGCCCAGGTTGAGCGCGTCGACGGGCACGCCGGTCCGGGCGCGGACGACGGCGCAGAACGCGACCGCCTCGCGCAGGCTCGCCTCGAACGCCTGGAACCGGCTGAGCTGGTGGCCGAGCGAGAAGTCGAGGGCGCCCATCCGCAGGTTGCGGCTCGCGTGGATCGCGGCGATCGCCTCCAGGGCGGCGCCGGAGCCGAGCCGGAACCCGTAGCGGCAGCGTCCCCGGCCGGCGACCGACGGGACCACCCGCACGTGCACGCGCTGGCCCAGCGGCGCGCGGGCGATGACCCCCGCCAGTTCCGCGGGCGTGCCGACGACCACTGCGGCGCCGCAGGCGTACGCGGCCTCGAGATCTTGCAGTGATTTGCCGGCCCCGACCAGGACCAGCCGCGCCGCGGGGAAGCCGGCGAGCAGCGCCGTCCGCAGGTCCTCGGCGGAGCCGGCGTGGCAGCCGAGCCCGGCGGCGGCCAGCCACCGGCCCTCCCCGACCGTGAGGCCGGCCTTGGCGCTGTAGGACACCCCGCGCGCGCCGAACGCGGCCAGGTATTCGGTGCAGCGCAGGCGGATGTCGGCCTGGTCGAGCAGGTGCACGGGCGTGCCGTAGGTCGCCGCGAGGGTGGTGGCCCGGACGCCGCCGGCGAGCAGGTCGCCATGGGCGCCCCAGCGGGCGGTGGCCGGCCAGACGCCGGGGTCGAGGTGCGGGCGCAGCGAGGTGCGCAGCGACGGGAGCAGGTCGGCGAGGGTCATGGGCCGACGGTGACGCCCGCACCGGCGGCGCGGGCAGGGGCTGATACGCGTTCGCGACGCGCGTACGGGAAATCTAGACGCGTTCTTAACGCCCGCGGGCGGGCACCCGACGATCTTGCGCGGCACGATTCAGCGGTGGTGATGAGCGACTGGCTCCTGAAGGGCCTCAACGACCGGGCCGGGCAGCATCAGGGGCCGCACACCGAGAACGGTGAGAAGCCGCACTCGTGGTGGAAGGTCATGTGCCTGACCGGTGTGGACTACTTCTCCACGCTCGGCTACCAACCCGGCATCGCCGCGCTCGCGGCCGGCGTGCTCTCCCCGGTCGCCACGCTCGTGCTGGTGCTCGTGACCCTGCTCGGCGCGCTGCCGGTCTACCGCCGGGTCGCCGCCGACAGCCCGCACGGCGAGGGCTCGATCGCCATGCTGATGAAGCTGCTGTCGTTCTGGAAGGGCAAGCTGTTCGTGCTGGCCCTGCTCGGGTTCGCCGCGACCGACTTCATCATCACGATCACGCTGTCGGCTGCGGACGCGACGGCACACATCGACGAGAATCCGTACGTGCCGGAGGCGCTGCGCGGCCAGGAGGTCGCCGTCACGCTGGTGCTCATCGCGCTGCTCGGCGCCGTGTTCCTCAAGGGCTTCACCGAGGCGATCGGCATCGCGGTCGGCCTGGTCGGGGTGTACCTGGCGCTCAACGTGGTGGTGATCGGCGACGGGCTGTGGCGGGTGCTGACCCACCCCACGCAGGTCACCGACTGGACGACCGCGCTCACCACCCAGCACGGCGACCCGCTCATGATGGTCGCGATCGCGCTGCTGGTCTTCCCGAAACTGGCGCTGGGCCTGTCCGGCTTCGAGACCGGCGTCGCGGTCATGCCGCAGGTCAAAGGCCAACTGCGTGATCGGGTACGCGGCACGAAGAAGCTGCTGACGACGGCGGCCGTGATCATGAGCTGCTTCCTGCTCACCAGCAGCGTCGTGACCACGGTGCTCATCCCGCAGGACCAGTTCGCCGACGGCGGCGAGGCGAACGGCCGGGCGCTCGCGTTCCTGGCGCACGAGAACCTCGGCAACGCGTTCGGCACGGTCTACGACGTGGCGACCATCGCGATCCTGTGGTTCGCCGGGGCGTCGGCCATGGCGGGCCTGCTCAACCTCGTGCCCCGCTACCTGCCGAAGTTCGGCATGGCGCCGGCATGGGCGCGCGCGGTCCGGCCGCTGGTGCTGGTGTTCACGCTGACCGCGTTCCTGATCACGGTCATCTTCGAGGCCGACGTCGATGCGCAGGGCGGCGCGTACGCCACCGGCGTGCTCGTGCTGATGACCTCCGCCGCGGTCGCCGTGACCCTGTCGGCACACCACCGCGGGCAGCGCCGCCGCACGTGGGCGTTCGGGGCGATCGCTGTCGTGTTCCTCTACACCACGGTCGTCAACGTGTTCGAGCGCCCGGACGGCGTACGCATCGCCGCCTGTTTCATCGCCGCGATCCTGGTCATCTCGCTGCTGTCGCGGATCCTGCGGGCCTTCGAGCTGCGCACCACGTCGATCACCGCCGACGAGAGCGCGCAGGCGCTGCTCGACGAGTGCGCGCGGCGCAACGTACGGTTCATCGCCAACGAGCCGGACGGGCGCGACTCCCGCGAGTACAGCGACAAGATCGCCCAGATCATCGCCGACAACGACCTGGCCGACGACCGGGACCTGATCTTCGTGGAGGTCACGGTCCGCGACGCCTCCGACTTCGAGACGGAGCTGCGCCTGCACGGCGAGGTCCTGCACCACCGCTACCGCATCCTGACCATGGAGAGCTCGTCGGTGCCGAGCGCGCTGGCGGCGCTGCTGCTGCACGTGCGGGACCGGTCCGGGCGGCGACCGCACATCTACCTCGAGTGGACCGAGGGCAACCCGGTCGGCAACTTCGTCCGCTACCTCATCTTCGGCCAGGGCGAGGTCGCCCCGGTCACCCGCGAAATGATCCGCCGCGCCGAACCCGACCGCCGGCGCCGCCCCCACATCCACGTCGGCTGACCCCG
>CAKUMG010000872.1 GCA_934667465.1 uncultured Actinoplanes sp.
CAGCAGCTCGCGGCACGGCGGCGCCCACAGCCGGTCGGGGCGCTCGTCGAGGCCGTGTGGCGGGGCAGTCCGCCCGACGATGCGCCCGGAGCCGTGCAGGCGCTGATCTCCCGGGTCCGGCGGCTCGGGGTGCCCGTGCTGGCCGTGCCGGGCGGCTACCGGATGCCGGCCGACGAGGTGGAGACCGACGTCGCCGCCGCCCGCGCCCTTGCCACCCGGGCCCGCGCCGCGCTGGCCGGCGGTGACACCCACACCGCCCGCCGTCTGGCCGACGAGGCCCGGGCACTCTTCTCCGGGCACGGCGCCGCGACACACCCGCCCGCCCCAGCGAGGGATGCGCCGGAGGCCACGACTGATTCGTCCGGCCCGACGACGCTCCTGCCGGTCGGGTTGACGGATCTGCCGGTCGCCGTGACGGAGCTGGCTGCCGCCGAGGCGCGGTTGTTCGCCGAGATCGTGACTGTGCGGACCGAGGCGGCGCTGGCCGGTGCCGTGCCCGGCGCCGAAGCCGGGCCGCTCGACGAGGCCGATCTGCGGCTGCTCGTCGCGCGGACGCCGCCCGACGAGCCCGCGACCGCGCTGCTGGTGCGGGTGCTGGCCGCCCAGGGACGGGACGCCGAGGCGCTCGAGCTGATCGAGCGGCTGCGGTCCGAACTGGCCGATCGTTACGGCACCGACCCCTCGCCCGTGATCACCGCCGTGTACCTCGCGCTCCTCCGCGGCGAACTGGCCCACGCGCCGCAGCCACGCCCGACCGGGGTCCGCTCTGCGAAGCTCGATCACCCGGCCACCACAGGCCACTCGCCGGAGCCGGGCCACTCGCCGGAGCCGGGCCACTCGCCGGAGCCGGGCCTCTGGCCGGAGCTGGGCCACTCGCCGGAGCCGGGCCGGTCGGTGGAGGCGGGCCACTCGGGACCCGCAGGTCACTCCGGGTCCGCAGGTCACTCCGGGTCCGCAGGTCACTCCGGATCCGCAGGTCACCATGCCGCGGGGCGGGGGCCGCTGCTGCCCGGTTCCTGGCGGCGCCCGGGTACGGCGCTGGTCGGGCGGGACGGTGACCTGGCCGCCGTGCGCGCGGGCTTGGAGTCGGCGCCGCTGGTGACGCTCGTGGCCACCGGAGGGGCGGGCAAGACCCGGCTCGCCGCGGAGGTCGCCCGCCGGGCCAGCGGTGCCGTACGGGTGGTCGAGCTGGCCGGTGTCCGCGCGCCCGAGGAGGTGCTGCCCGCCGTGCTCGCCGCGCTGGGCGGTGCCGAGACGCAGCCCGCGGGTCTGGAGCGCCGGGTGCTGGCGCCCGCGGAGCGGTTGCGCGCGCTGGCGCCGGAGCTGGACGGCCTCGTGGTGTTCGACAACTGCGAGCACGTGCTGGCCGCCGCCGCCGATGTGGTCGCGGACCTGCTCGATGCCACGGCGGAGGTGGCCGTGCTCGCGACGAGCCGGGCGCCGCTCGGGCTGGCCGGCGAGGTGGTGCACCGGCTCGGCACGCTGCCCGACGCGGAGGCGCTGGTGCTGCTCGAGACGCGCGCCCGGGCCGGTGGGGCGGTCCCGACCTGGGACGAGGAGCGCGCGCTGCGGCTCTGCCACCGCCTGGACAACCTGCCGCTGGCGCTGGAGCTGGCCGCCGCCCGGTTGCGGTCCATGCCGATCGACGACGTGCTCGCCGGGCTCGACGACCGGTTCGCCCTGCTGGACGCCGCCCTGCGCGGGCTGCCGGAGCGGCACGCGAGCCTGTGGGCGATGGTCGACTGGAGCCGGGAGCTGCTGGCACCCGGCGAGCGCGAGCTGCTACGGCGCCTCGCGGTGATCCCGGCGCCGTTCAGCGCCGCCGCGGCCGCCGCCGTCGCCGGGCGCCCGGAGGTGTCCCGGGGGCTGGCGGTGCTGGTCGAGCAGTCGTTGCTGGTGCTGGAGCAGGAGTACGGCGTCCCGCGCTACCGCATGCTCGAGACGGTCCGCGAGTACGGCGAGGCCCGCCTCGACGACCGCGGCCCGGCGCTGCGCGGGCTGGTGGCCTGGGCCCGGGCGACGGGGGTCGCGCTGTTCCGCGACGTCATCGGCCCACGCCAGCTCGACGCCGTCGCCGGGGTGGCCCGGGAGCAGGAGAATCTGCTGGCGGCCCTGCGCTGGGCGCTGGAGACCGATGACGAGCCGGCCGCCGTCGACATCGCCGCGCCGCTGTTCCAGCTGTGGAGCGTCCGGGGGCTGCACGTCGAGGTGACGGTGTGGGCGCGGCAGCTGATGCGGGCCGACGATCCCGGGGCGCGGCAGCGGTCCGCCGTGCTGGCCGGGTCCGCGAGCGGGCAGCCGCTGCCGGACGCCGACCGGCTCGCCTGGGTCGGTGTGCTCACGGCGGTCAACGGCGGGATCACCGGCTCGTTGCGGCTCGCCGCGCTGAGCGCCCGGACCCTGCGGCGGCTGCTGGCCGAGCGCGGCGGCGAGGTCTCGGCCCGGAACGCGGTCCTGGCCGAGTTCGTGCCGCTGTTCGGGAGCATCGACACCGAGCGGGCGATGGCGGCGGCGAACCTGATGTCCGCGCACGAGGACCCGTACGTGCGGGCGATGGGCTTTTTCGGCCGCGCCGCGTTCGAGGAGAACCAGGGGAGGACCGGCCGGTCGAACGCGGACGCGCGGCGTGCGTACGCGGAGTTCGAAGCGATCGGTGAGCACTGGGGGATGGCCATGTCGGCGCAGGCGATCGGGGGCTCGATGACCCTGCGCGGCACCGCGGAGTCGGTGGAGTGGCTGCGCCGCGGCGTCCGGCACATGGACCTGCTCGGCGCCGCGCAGGACGCCCGGTCGCTGCGGGTGGCGCTGGACGTGCAGCTCGCGCTGGGCGGCGACGAGGAGGCGGAGCAGCGGCTGCACGAGGCCACGTCCGTGCGGGGCGAGGACTGGGACGAGGCGCAGGCCAACCTGGGTCTTGCGCACCTGGCCTTCCAGCGGCGTCGATGGGCGGATTCCCTCTCGTACGGCGATGCGGTCGCCCGCACGGTCAGCGGCTTCAGCAGCGCCCAGCCCCAGCCGTGGGTGATCTTCCGGGTGGCCGTCGCGATCCTCCACCTGGCGGTGGCGGCGAGCACGGAGGACAGCGCCGCCGGGAAGCGGGCCGACGACGTGGCGGCGAGGTTGCTGTCCCAGGCTCGCAACGACGCACTGTCCGCTCACGACATCCCCGTGGTCGGCGCCTGGGCGATCGGCGGTGCCAGTCTCGCCCTGCACCGGGGCGAGCACGAGCCGGCCCGCGGCCTCTGGGAGCTCGGCATGCGGATCGGCGCGAACATCACGGCGCTCTTCCCCCCGGGCGAGGACGCGCGGCTGACGAAGGCCCTCGATGAGGACGCGCGACTGACGGCGGCCCTGGGTGAGGACGAACGGCTGACGAAGGCCCT
>CAKUMG010000873.1 GCA_934667465.1 uncultured Actinoplanes sp.
GCCTTGACCGCGACCGCGAGGGAGCGGAAGGACAGCACGAGCACGACCATCGACAGCAGCACGACGCCTCCGATGAGGAGCGGCAGGCGGCGGGCGATGTTGTCGGTGCTGTCGATCGACACCGCGGTGACCCCGCCGACGTGGACGTCGGCCCCGGTGTCCGCGACCGCGTCCTCCCTCGGCAATCCTGCTGGTTCGGCCACTGGCCGATCCGCGAACGCGGGGCAGAATGGTTCCCGACCGGCGGACGCCGGTACCGACACCGGTGCGACCTCCGTGCCACGGCAGCGCAAGTCTGCCGAGGATGCGTGGCGTACCGCGGCTGACGAAGGATGGCAGCGGGCGATGGCGGCGGCACAACCCAACGTCACCGACACCACCCGCTCCGGGCTGCCCAAGCGGACGCCCCAGGCTCAGCTGGTGCCCGGTGGAGTGCAGAAGGCTTCCAACGACATGAACCGGCGCAGCCCCGACCAGGTCCGCGGCCTCCTCTCCGCGTACCACCGAGGCGTGCAACGCGGGCGTACGGCCGGCAGCGAGGAATCTGCCGCGGGCGCCCCAGCTCCGAAGGAGAACGGACAGTGACCAGGACCCCCACCATGCAGGACATGGGCTGGCTGCTCAGCAACTTCGCCGACAGCGTGGCCGGTATCGCCCACGTCGTCGCGGTCTCGGCCGACGGCCTGCTGCTGGCCTCGTCCCGGGACCTTCCGGCGGACCGTGCCGACCAGCTCGCCGCGATCACCTCCGGCGTGGTCAGCCTGACCGACGGCGCCTCGCGCATGTTCAACGCCGGTCAGGTGCAGCAGACGATCATCGAGATGGACAGCGGATACCTGTTCCTCATGTCCATCAGCGACGGATCGTCGATGGCCGTGCTGGCGGCGCGCAGCTGCGACGTCGGCCAGGTCGGCTACGAGATGGCGCTGCTCGTCGAGCGCGTCGGCGCGGCTCTCGTGCCGGCCCCGCGTGAGGCTGTCGTCCATCACTGAGCCACCACGGTTCCCGATGTGCCCCGAGAAGATCGGAAGGAGGTGATCGCATGGGACAACCGAACGACCCCCGAGGCAATTTGGTGCGTCCATATGCGGTCACCCGGGGCCGGACGGAGCCGCGGCGGGACATACCCATCGAGGCGGTCCTGGTCGCCAGCCAGGCCGCCGTGCAGGAGGCCCGGTTCGCCGGGCATGACAAGTACCGCATCGCCGTGCTGTGCGAGCCGAGGGCGCAGTCGCTGGCCGAGATCGCGGCCTACAGCAGGCTCCCGCTGGGAGTCGCCCGGGTGCTCGTCGCCGACATGGTCGCCGACGGGATGTTGAGTTTGCACAGCGCCGCTCCCAAGGAAGGGTTCACGGAGCGGATGGATCTGCTGGAAAGGGTGTTGAGTGGACTTCGCAAGCTCTGAGCGGGCGGGGGCGCAACCCAAGGAGATCACCTCCGCGAAGATCGTTGTCGCCGGTGGCTTCGGCGTCGGCAAGACGACGCTCGTCGGCGCGGTCTCCGAGATCGAACCTCTGACCACCGAGGCCGTCATGACCTCGGCGGGGCAGGGCATCGACGATGCGTCCAAGGTGCCGGGCAAAGAGACGACCACGGTGGCGATGGACTTCGGCCGCATCACGATGGCCGACGACCTGATCCTCTATCTGTTCGGTACGCCGGGCCAGACGCGCTTCTGGTTCATGTGGGACGAGCTGATCCGGGGTGCCGTCGGCGCCGCGGTGCTCGTCGACACCCGGCGGATCTCCGATGCCTTCGCGCCGCTCGACTACTTCGAGAACAGGCATCTGCCGTACCTGGTAGCACTGAACTGCTTCGACGACGCCCCGCGGTATGCGCCGGAGGAGGTGCGCGAGGCCCTGGCCATCGCGCCGCACGTGCCCCTGATCATGTGTGACGCCCGCAACCGGGAATCGGTGAAGCAGGTGCTCGTGGGCGTGGTCGAACACGCCATGCGCACGCTCGTGGCCGAACAGGGCCGCGGTTTCCCGACCCCGGTCGGCTGAGAGATAACTGCAGGTACGGGTCCAGCCCCACCGGTGATCCGGCGGGGCTGGACCCGTACCTGTGTCAGAAGATCTAAAGCGGGAGCCGGTAGCCGCGCTTGACCACCGTCTGGATCACGGCGGGGCTGCCGAGGCCGGCGCGCAGGCGGGCGACCGCCATCTCGACGGCGTGCTCGTCGGCGCCCCGGGGCAGCGCACGCAGCAGCGCGGCGCGGGAGAGCACCCGGCCGGGCGTGGCCGCGAGAGCGCGCAGGACGGCCATCGGTGCCGGCGCCAGCGGTCGCAGCTCACCGTCGATGATCGCGGCGTGACCGCGCAGGGTGAGCGCGTGGCCCGCGACCTCCAGGCTCACGGCGCGCCGGGGCAGCTCCTCGACGATCGTGCGGACCAGCGCGCTCAGCCGGGCCCGCGACGGGGCGACGACCGGCACCCCGTGCCTGCGCAGCGGCGCGGCCGTGACCGGTCCGACGCAGGCGGCAAGCACATCCGTACGCAGCGCCTCGAGCAGTTGATCGGCGTCGGGACCCGCGGTACGCAGCACCGCACCGACCGCGGGCGCCGACGTGAACGTGACGGCGTCGACGAGGCGCCCGGTGACCAGGTCCACCAGCCGGTGCAGCGGCGCGGGATCCACCGGCGGCGCCCAGCGGTAGACGGGCAGCTCGATCACCCGCGCCCCCACCGCCTCCAGTGCCTCGGTGCAGTCGGGCTGGCTCTCGCCGTGCAGCTGCACCGCCACCGTCCGGCCGGCGATGCCCCGGGCCGCCAGATGCTCGACGACCTCCTCGAAGCTCTCGCCCTCGGGGGACCAGTGCCCCTGCAGTCCGAGCGAGCCGAGCGCGGCCCGCGCCTTCGGGCCGCGCGCCACGAGATGGGCCCGGGACAGCGCGGCGCGCAGCGGCTCGCCCAGGCCCCAGCCGTCGGCGGCCTCCAGCCAGCCGCGCATGCCGATGCCCGTGTTGACCAGCACGACGTCCGGGGGTGTGGCGAGGCACGCGCGGGTGGCGGCGCGCAGCTCGGCGTCGTCGGCGATCGGGACGATGCGCAGGGCCGGGGCGAGCACGACCCGGGCGCCGCGGTTCTCCAGCAGGCCGGCGAGCTCGTCGCGGCGGCGGTCGGAGGTGACCCCGACGGTGTAGCCCGCCAGGGACGCCGCCGGCTCTTCCAGGGCCGACGCCGTGATGACGGTTCTGCGGGGGCTTCCGGTCCGTTCCGCCGTCATCCGCGGGCCCCGGAGCGGGGCTCCGCTGCGCCGGAGGATCGCGGCGTCCTGCCGGGAAATCGCGGCGTGGCCGGCCGGTCCACCGAAGGGCACGCTCGGAGACCGCCGTCCTCGGCGCAGACCCGCTCCCACGTCACGCCTGCGTTC
>CAKUMG010000874.1 GCA_934667465.1 uncultured Actinoplanes sp.
GGTGACGTCGGGGCCGCGGGTGAGGTCGGCGCGGCCGGGGGCGCCTCCGGGGCCGGCGGGGGTGGGGCGGTGGCGGTGGCCGTGCGGGCGCGCTGGGGGAGCGGCTGCCCGTACGGGTCGCTGTCGTCGACGAGCTGGCCCTCCAGTATCGGGCCGCCCGGGTCGTCGCGGACGATGACACCGGCCGGGGGCGGGGGCGGGGGGATCTCGTCGTCGGCCGGGCGGGGGGCCGGCGGCGGCGGGGGCGGTTCCTCCGGGCCGCGGCCCCAGGTGCGGTCGCGGGTCATCCAGGGCGGCGGCTCGGGTTCGTCGCCGAGGAGGTCGTCGTCGGGCGCACTCTCCTCGTAGAAGGCGGGCGCCGTGTTGGCGACCGTGGCCTCGCGGGTCTCGGCCTCGTCCCAGGTGATGCGGACCCGGCGCATGTCGTTGACGTCGACGGTGACCGGGAGCATGTCGCCGGGCCTCGGCCACTTGGAGACCGGCACCCGGGGGTCGCGGACCGTGACCTCGGACGGCGAGAGGCCCGGCGCCAGGACCAGCAGGAGGAGCTCGGCGCGGCCGTAGATCGAGGTGGTCGGCGGGTCGGAGATCGCCTTCACCTGGGCGTTGGCGGCGACCCACGTGCGCTCGGTGCGGCGGGCGACGCTGAGGGTGCCGATGACGAAGGCGAGCACGAGCATCACGGCGCCGAGCAGGACGATGGCCCAGCTCGTCATGCCGAGGCCGAAGACCATCACGAAGGCCGCGATGCTGCCGACCACGATGGCGACGATCTTGCGCGCCTGCGCGACGGGACGGCCGTTGGGGTTCGCCACTGTGGGACCTCCTGGAGAATTACCCATGAGGTTACGTAGCGCCACCCGGGGGAGGAAAGTGCGCTACCGGGACGACTCGCTGACACGAAGAGAAAATGCCTGGCTGCGGACGGTAGTGGCGGATCTTGGATCCGGCCTCGGCGCGTACGGGTGGTCGGCCGTAGCGATAAGCTGACCCCCGGTATATCGGCGTGTCACGTTGTTCAGGAGGCTCCACCCGTGTCCAGCACCCCTGCCGAGCGCACGCTCGTGCTCGTGAAGCCCGATGCGCTGCGGCGCGGCCTGCTCGGCGAGATCCTCGGGCGGTTCGAGCGCAAAGGGCTGGTCATCGACGCCCTCGAGCTGCGCACCATGGACGCGGAGCTGGCCGACCAGCACTACGCCGAGCACGTGGAGCGCGACTTCTACCCGCCGCTGAAGGCGTTCATGACCAGCGGCCCGCTCGCCGCCGTCGTGCTCTCCGGCGACGAGGTCATCTCCGTGGTGCGCACGATGATCGGCGCGACCGACGGGCGCAAGGCGGCCGCCGGCACGATCCGCGGCGACCTGGCCCTGTCGAACCGCGAGAACCTGGTGCACGCGTCGGACGGCGCGGACAGCGCGAAGCGCGAGCTCGCGCTCTGGTTCCCGAACCTCTGACCCGGCACCACCAGCGAAAGACCCGGCCACCGGCGAAAGACCCGGCACCACCAGGGGAAAACGTCCGGAAGCTCGGCATTTGCCGCCTTGAGCGGTGAATGCCGAGCCACGGGGGTGACGCTCGGCTCGGAAGCCGGCTCCGGCGTCGGATAATGTCTTCCCGCCCCCACCTCGTTGCAGTCCCGCCGGAGGAACACGTTGCCGCTGATCTACTCGCTCGGCAAGGCCACAGTCGGACGAGCCCTGCTGCTCGGCTGGCGGCCGCATGTCGAGGGCTTCGAGAACATCCCGGCCACCGGCGGTGCCATCTTCGCGGGCAACCACCTCTCCGTGGCCGACGAGCTCTTCCTGGGCACGGTGCTCCCGCGCCACCTGGCCTTCTGGGCCAAGGAGGAGTATTACGCCAGCGCGTTCGGCCGCTGGTTCATGAACGGCCTCGGCGCGATCAAGGTGGAGCGGGCCGGCGGGCGTGCCGCGCTCGCCGCCTTCGACAACGCGATCCCGCTGCTCAAGGCGGGTGACCTGGTCGCGGTCTACCCCGAGGGGACGCGCTCGCCGGACGGCAGGCTCTACCGCGGCCGTACGGGCGCCGCCCGCCTCGCCGTCGCCGCCGGTGTCCCGATCATCCCCGTGGGCGTGCTCGGCACCGACAAGGTGCAGCCGATCGGGCAGCTCTACCCGAAGCCGGGCAAGGGCAAGGTCACGATCAAGTTCGGTACGCCCATCGACGTCTCCGGCCGCGGCGACGACGGCACGGCGCTGCGCGCGATCACCGACGAGGTGATGGGCGAGATCCAGAAACTGACCGGCCAGGAGTACGTGCCGCGCTACGCCCCGAAGAAGGGCTGACGTTCACGGCGCTCGGCTGCCGCGCTCCTTCTCCTGCTCGACGAGCGCGTCGAGGTCGGACAGGCGGCCGAGCCCGCGCAGCGGCTGGCGCATGCGGTGGTTGTTCCGCAGCGCGTCCTCGTTGCGCTCCAGGAACGCCCAGTAGCCCGCCGTGTAGGGGCAGGCGTCGGCGCCGACCCGCTTCCTCGGGTCGTACCGGCAGCCGCCGCAGTAGTCGCTCATCCGGTTGATGTAGGCGCCGCCCGCCGCGTACGGCTTGGTGCTCATCCGCCCGGCGTCCGCGAACTGGCTCATGCCGACCACGTTGGCCGTCATGACCCACTCGTAGCCGTCGACGAACGCGCGGTGGAACCAGCTCGACAGCTCGCCCGGGTGCCAGCCGCGCTGCAACGCGTAGTTGCCGAGCACCATCAGCCGTGGGATGTGGTGCACCCACCCCCGGTCGCGGACCCCGGCCAGCACGTCGGCGAGGCAGCGGGCCTCGACGGCGTCCGCGTCCAGCTCCGCGAACCACTTCGGCAGGGTCCGGCGGGCGCGCAGCTCGTTCGAGGCGCGGTAGTCCGGCTCGAAGTACCAGTACAGGTGCCAGATGAAGTCGCGCCAGCCGATGACCTGCCGGACGAAGCCCTCCACGCTGTTGAGCGGGGCGTCGCCGGAGCGGTACGCCGCCTCGGCGCGCTCCACGACCTCGAGCGGGTCGAGCAGGCCCAGGTTGAGGGGCGCGCTGAGCATGCTGTGCGCCATCCACGGGTCGCCGGCCAGCATCGCGTCCTCGTAGGTGCCGAACTCCGGCAACCGGTGCGCGGCGAAGTGCTCCAGCCGCGCCACGGCCTCGTCGCGCGTCACCGGGAAGAGCCGCGGCCCGTCCCGGCCGAGGAACTCGATGCCGTCGTCCCGCTGCCACCGATCGAGATCATCCCGTACGCCTTCGTCGATCGCGTCCTCGGCGATGCCCGGCGGCTCCGGCACCTCCAGCCGGGTGGCCCCGCGCGGCGGCGGCTCCCGGTTCTCGGCGTCGAGGTTCCAGTGCCCGCCGGCCGGCTCGTCGCCGTCCATGAGCACGCC
>CAKUMG010000875.1 GCA_934667465.1 uncultured Actinoplanes sp.
CCGAGGTGTGGCGGCACTGGGAGCGGGTGCAGGCGGCGGACAGCCCGCTCGCGTACGCCCGGGGCATCGTGACCAACCTGGCGCGGCAGTGGATCAAGCGGCAGACCCGGGAGCGGCACGGGCTGCTGCGGCTCGGGCTGCTGCGCCGCGACCGGGCCGAGCCGGACACCCCGGCGGTGCTCGACGTGCGGGCGGCGCTGGCCCGGCTGCCGGTGCGCCGCCGCGAGTGCGTCGTGCTGCGGTACGCGTTCGACGTGCCGGAGCGGGAGGTGGCCGAGATCCTGGGCATCTCGGTCGGCGCCGTGAAGAGCCAGACCTCGCGCGGCGCCGCGCAACTGAGCACGTTCCTGAAGGAGTTACCGATCGGAATCGGCGGAGGAGGCCGTAATGCGTGAGCACGACGAGCGCCGCCTCCGGGCCGCGCTACAGCAGGAGGCCGACCGGCACCAGCCGGACCGCGACGCCATGTTCGACCGGATCATCCGCACCCGCGCCGAACCGAAGCCCCGCCTCGCCGCCCTGCGCCTGCGCCCGGCGCTGGCCGCCGCGGGCGTCGCCGTGGTGGTCGTCGCCAGCTTCGCCGGCATCCGTCTCGCCTCCTCCGGTGACGACGGCCCCGACAACGAGATCGCCGCACCCACCCCGGCCGCGACCGTCTCCACCCCGGCGCCGGAGCCCAGCGTCGGCCTTGGCGAGCAGACCAGGCCCGCCGCCCCGGGCGCCTCCTCGGGCACCCTGCCGAACTCGACCCGTACCCCGTCGGCACAGTCCTCGGCGACCCCGGGCAGCAAGAGCCCCCGGACGCCGCCCTCGACCGGCACCTCGGCACCGCCCCGCTCGACCGACAAGGACGGGTTCCTCACGGCGAAGGCCGGGCTCAACCCGAACCCGAACCCGAACTGGTCGCAGAGCGAGGTCGAGCTGACCACGACCGGCACGATGACCGCGTTCGACGTCACGATCACCATCCGCAAGACGGCGGGCTTCTCGACGCCGGGCATGTTCAGCACCGTCCCCAAGGAGATGATCGCCGAGGAGTCCTACGCGGAGCAGGGCGACAAGGTCGTCTACCGCTGGCGGCTCAAGGACGGCCCGTCGCTGTCCCCGGGCGAGTACCTCTTCGCGGCCCAGTACAACCACGCGGAGGGACGCAAGACCACCGCCGACACGTACGCGGTGACGGCGTCCGCCGGCCCCGACCGCGCCGAGGTCGAGGGCACGTTCTGACCCCGACCCCGGCCGGTGCGGGCGGGGTCAGGTGGTGGTGCAGGGGGTCCCGCCGGCGGTGAAGGCGGCCGGGGCGGGGTTGCTGCCCGTGTGCGAGCCGTTGAAACCGAGCGTGACGCTCGCGCCCGGCGTCACGGAGGCGTTGTACGACGCGTTGCGCAGCGTGACCGCGCTGCCGGACTGGATGGCGACCGCGTTCCAGGCCTGGGTCACGGTCTGGCCGGCCGCGAAGGTGAAGCCCAGGGACCAGCCGGACCAGGCTGTGGTGCCGGTGTTGGTCAGCGTGATCGCGCCGGTGAAGCCGCTGTTCCACTGGCTCGCGACGGTGTAGGCGACCCGGCAGGGCCCGGAGGGCGACGGCTCCTCGGGTTCTTCGGGCACGCCGCCGAGGGCTGTGGCGACCGCCGCGTACGCCGGCTTGGCCTGGTAGTTGTCGTCCCACAGCAGGGCCGCGCCCTGGCCGGGGAAGACGCCGGGGATCCAGGAGTACTTGTCGGTGATGCCCCAGACGGTGACGCCCTGGCAGCGGGTGACGGCGAGGCAGTTCTCCACGACCGCGCGGTAGTCGGCGGCCTGGCGGGCCAGCTTGGTGGCGTCGGGCGGGGTGGTCATGCGGACGTCGAGCTCGGTGATGCGCACGTCGACGCCGAGGTCGGCGAAGCGTTGCAGGTTGGCACGCATGTCGCCGGGGACCTGGCCGAGGATGAGGTGGGCCTGGAAGCCGACGCAGTCGATCGGGACGCCCTGGGCCTTGAAGTCGCGGACGAGGTTGTAGATCGCGGTGCTCTTCGGGCCGATGTTCTCGATGCTGTAGTCGTTGATGCACAGCTTCGCGTCGGGGGCGGCGGCGCGGGCGGCGCGGAACGCGTCGGCGATGTAGCCGTCGCCGAGTTTCTGCTGGAAGACGGAGGTACGCCGGGAGCCGTCGCCGTTGTCGGAGAACGCCTCGTTGACGACGTCCCACGTGCTGACCTGGCCGCGGTAGCGGGCGGCGACAGTGGTGACGTGATTGAGCATGGCCGCGCGCAGGGCGGTGGCGTCGAGGGCGGAGACCCAGGCGGGCAGCTGGCTGTGCCAGACGAGGGTGTGGCCGTACAGCTCCTTGCCGGTGCGTGCGGCGTACGCGGCGACGGTGTCCGCGTCGGTCCAGCGGAACTGGCCCTGCGCGGGCTCGGTGGCGTCCCACTTCATGGCGTTCTCGGCGACGATCAGGGTGAACTCGTTGTCCGCGATCTGCTGGTACGCGGCTTCGCTCAGGCGGTTCGGCGCGAGGGCGACGCCGATGTCGATGCCCTTGGCGGTGGCGAGCTGGGCGAGGGTGGTCGCCGCCGCGGCGGGCGCGGCGGGCAGAGCCGCGGTTGGTGCGGCGGGCAAATTCACGGCGGGTGCGGCGGGCAGCGCCGCGGCAGCGGGTGAGGCGACGGCGGGGACGGCGAGCACGGCGGCGGTCAGGGCCGCCACGAGCGGGCGCATAGGGGCTCCTCCATCGGGTGTGCGCTCCCACGACGGCGGATGACTCTCATCAATACCCATCCGGGCGCACGCTGTCAATATCGGCACCGGTCGATGCATTTGTTGCCGTCTCTTGACAGGCGGGTGAACGGCGCGGACGCTTCTGGGAGCGCTCCCACCTCGGTGGTCTCCCGTCCGTCCTCCTGAGAGGCCACCATGCGACCCACCGCACGCAGGGCCCTGCGGGCCGGCGGCGCCGTTCTCCTCGGCGCCGGCCTGGTCCTCACCGCCGCACCACCCGCGCTCGCCGCCACCGGCTGCACGGTCGTCTACCGCGTCCAGAGCCAGTGGACCGGCGGGTTCACCGGTGACATCGCGATCACCAACACCGGTGACCCGGTCAGCTCCTGGCAGCTCCAGTACGACTTCCCCGACTCCGGCCAGCGCGTCTCCCAGGGCTGGAGCGGTACGTACACCCAGAGCGGCAGCCGCGTGACCGTGAACAACGTCGCGTGGAACGGCAACCTCGGCACCGGGGCGACCGTCAGCACCGGCTTCAACGGCACGTTCACCGGTGCCAACCCGGTGCCCACGGCGTTCAGCCTCAACGGCACCGCCTGCAACGGCGCCGTCGCCGCGCCCACCGTCGCGATCAGCAGCCCCGCGGCGAACACCCGCTACAC
>CAKUMG010000876.1 GCA_934667465.1 uncultured Actinoplanes sp.
GATCTCCACGGTGTGGCCGATCGCGCCGTGGTACATCGCGTACATCGGGGTGAAGATCGGCGGCCAGTCGTCCCAGTCGCCGGGCGCGTAGTCGCGGAACGGGATGTCGGCGCGGGTCGTCTCCGCGTGGCCGAGCTTCTGGATCGCCGCCTCCATGCCGAGCGCGTTCGGCAGGGCGTGCTTGATGTACAGGTCGTACTCGTAGTTCTGCCCGTGCGGAGGCGTGGCCGGTTCGATCAGCGTCGTGCCGGTGTAGCCGTGCTCGTCGAGCATCACGACCGGCTGCGTGTCGATGACCACGTCGCGCACTGCCCGCGACTCCGGCTGGGAGCTGGTCGCGTGGTCGCGGTTGATGTCGAAGCCGGCGCCGTTGGCCCGGGTCCCGGCGACGCGGCCGTCCGGGTTGTTGGTGACTGTCACATACACCCGCGTACGCTCCAGCAGGCGCGCCGTCGCCGAGTCGCGCGCCGTGGCGAGCTGCTCGATGACCCGCAGCGCGCCGTCGGTGCCCTCCCACTCGTCGCCGTGGATGTTCGCGTTGATCCAGACCGGCGTCTTGTAGTCGCGGGCCAGCGCGCGGTCGCGCTTCGCGGCGGCCGGGTCGTTCTCGATCAGCGCCCGCCAGCGGTCCTGCCGGGCGGCCTCGGCTGCCGTCTCCGGCGCGGTGACGGTGACCAGGTAGAGGTCCCGGCCGAGCGCGGAGTGCCCGGTGACCTCCGCGGACACCCGCTTGCTCGTCCGCTGCAGCGCGTTCAGCCGCGGCGCGATGCCGTGGTAGGGGACCAGCCCCAGCTTGATCGATTTGTCCGCGGGGTTCTCGGGCGGCAGCGGCAGCACGTTCTGCCGCGGGTAGGCGCCGCGCTTCGGGGCAGCGGCGGTTGGCGCCGCGCCCAGGGGCGTCGCGGACTCCTCGATCAGCGCGGCGACCTCGTTGCGGTCGGCGCCGTTCGCGAAGTCCCTCGTGGCGGGTGCGGGGGTCGTGGGGGCCGGTTCCGCGGCTTTCGCGGCATCGGCGAGCAACAGTGCGGAAACGGCGGCGACAGCGGCCAGGGAGCGCGACAAGTCCACTAGGCGACCCTAGCCTGACGATCATGCATTTACATGTGTTGACTTCAGGTACGTATCCACGGGGAGGTTGCTGTGTCCGAGAATGTGAGCCGCCGCCGGTTCTTGCAGGCCGTCGGCGCCAGCGGAGGTGCCGGGGCGCTGTTCGCCACGATGGGCGCGCTGGGGGTGGCACCGACCGCCGCCGTCCCGGCCCCGCCCTGGCGCGCGCCGAACCGCTCCGACTTCCACCTGACCGGCCGGGCCGCGCGCCGCGTCGTCGTGCTCGGCGGCGGGATCGCCGGGCTGACCACCGCGTACGAGCTGGGTAAGGCGGGTTATGACTGCACCGTCCTGGAGGCCCGGGGCATCGCCGGCGGCCGGAACCTGACCATCCGCGGGGGATCGTCGGAGACCGACCTCGACGGGCACACCCAGCGGGCCACCTTCTCGCCGGGCGAGTACTTCAACCCGGGGCCCGCCCGGATCGCGCAGTGGATGGTCACGCTCGACTACTGCCGCGAACTCCGCGTACCCGTCGAGGTCTTCGCCAACCAGAACGCCGACACCTTCATCCACCGCAACGGCGTCCTCACCAAATATCGCACTGCCAAGGCCGACATGTACGGCTACGTCAGCGAGCTGCTCGCGAAGGCGACCGACCAGGGGGCGCTCGACGCGGAGCTGACCGCCGAGGACAAGGAGCGCCTGCTCGCGTTTCTCGAGGACTTCGGGTCGATCGGCGACCGCACGGCCGGCTGGGAGTACGCGGGGACGAGCCGGCGCGGCTTCTCGCGCTGGCCGGGTGCCGGCAACGACGCGGGAACGCCGCTGCCCGGCCCGCCGTCGCTGTCCGACGTGCTCGCCGGCGAGGTCGGGTTCTACTTCAGCTTCGAGTTCGGCTACGACCAGGCCATGCCGATGTTCCAGCCGGTCGGGGGCATGGACCGGATCGCCCACGCGCTCGGCCGTGCCGTCGGCCCGCAGCGGATCACGCTCGGCGCCGAGGTCACGAACATCACCGACACGCCCGGCGGCGTCGAGGTCGTCTACCGGCAGGGCGGCTGGACCCGGCGGCTCACCGCCGACTTCTGCGTCGCCACGCTGCCGCCGAACATCCTGGCGCGCGTCCCGCACAACCTCGGCGCGGACATCACCGCCGCGCTGCGCATGTTCGGCACCGTGCACGCGGGCAAGCTCGGCCTCGAGTACAAGCGCCGCTGGTGGGAGCAGGACCTGCGCATCCTGGGCGGTGCGACCGAGACCGACCTGGACATCGGGCGGATCTGGTACCCGTCGTCCGGCTACCTCGGCGACAGGGGCGTGGTCGTCGGCTACTACAACCTGGGCCCGGACGCCGACACCTACGGCGCGCTGCCGCCGGCCGGTCGGATCACCCGAGCCGTGGAGCAGGGCGTCAAGATCCACGGCGAGGTCTACCGTACGCAGCTCAGGTCCGGTTTCTCCGTCGCGTGGCACCGGATGCCGCACCTGGAGAGCGCGTGGGCCGCTCCGCCGTACGGCACCTCGGCCTACGACCTGCTGCTGCGGCCGGCCGGCAAGGTCTACTTCGCCGGGGACTGGCTGAGCCACGCGGTGGCCTGGCAGCACGGGGCGTTCGTGTCGGCCCGGGCGGCGGTGAGCGCGCTGCACGAGCGGGTCATGTCGTCCTGAACTTCTGCCGGCACCGCATGGTTCGTGCGTCGCCTTTGTGCGGTGCCGGCCTCGTCTCTCGCCTAGAGTCAGATCAAGGACTGTTGCGCCCCGGTGACCTGGGATTGCGGTACTCTGCGCCGCCTGAGCAGTCCTGCCGCCGCGTGGGGGAGACCACAATTGTCGTCGATGGACGGGCCTCGTCGGGAGGCCGGATGAGTGCGGGTGCCGGGTCGAGGACCGTGACGACCCGCTACGTCTGGATCCCGCACGGCGCCTCCGGAGGGTGGCTGCTCGTTCACCGCAGCGTGGCGGGCGACGGCCGCGGCGGCGCCGAGGACTTCTGGCTGACCGGCGAGATCACCCCCGAGGACGCCACCGACGTGCTCAAGGACTCCGCCGAGGGCTGGCGGCCGATGGTGCTGGGAGAACCGGTCAACTTCCTGCTCTGGCCGTACGTCCTGACGGCCGTCGGCGGACGACAGCTGCGCAAGATCCGCGACCAGGTCCTGCTGACCGCCGTCCGCCCGCTCGCCGACATCCGCGTCCAGGTCACCGACACCCCCGACGGCCCCGAAGCGGCCGCCCCGGCGCTGGTCACCCTGGCCGCCGACCCGTACGCGCCGATCGACACCGACCTCACCCTCGGCGACGGCTGGGAGG
>CAKUMG010000877.1 GCA_934667465.1 uncultured Actinoplanes sp.
CCTCGGTGGAGGGCGACTTCACCCGGCGGGGCGGGGAGGAGTGTGCGCGGCGGCTGCTCGGTCGGCATCCCGGCATCGACGGGCTCTTCGTCGCGAGCGATCTGATGGCCGAGGGGGCGTTGCGGGCCGTGCAGGATCTGGGGCGGCGGGTGCCGGAGGACGTGGCGGTGGTCGGGTTCGACGACAGCAGCGCCGCGCTCGACTGCCGCCCGCTGCTGACGACCGTACGGCAGCCGGTTGAAGAGATGGCCGCCGAGATGGCCGCGTTGCTGCTGGCGCACATCGCCGCGCCGGGGAGACTGCCGCGCTCGGTGATGTTCCAGCCGACCCTGGTCGTCCGGGAATCCGCGTAGGGGGCAGGAAGACACATGGGCAGCGACCTGATGATCAATCTGCTGGCCAGCATCATCGCGGGCACGGCGGTGTGGCTGGCCCAGTTCGGCATCCGGCGGCGCCGGGTCAATGCCCGGCGCGCCTTCTTCGGGCTGCCCGCGACGTCGACGGCGCTGCTGGTGACCGCACGGCACTACTCGTCGCCCAGCGACCGCAGTGTGCACCGGCGCGATGTGGCTGCCCTCGTGGAGCTGGCGACCCTCGTACGGGAGTGCGGCGCGCGGGCGGACCTGATCGGCGGCGCCGATGTCCGGCCGGAACTGGGGCGGCTCACCGAGTTCTGCGTCGGCGGGCCGTCGGCGAACCCCCGGTCGGCGGCGCATCTGCGCACCGCGCTGCGCGGGGTCACCTACCAGGTGGGTGAGCGCGGGGGAACGAAGGCTTTCACGGTCGGCGGGACGGACTACGTCAACACCCCGGCGGAGACGTACGCCGTGCTCGCCCGCTTCTACGCGCCGGGCGCGCCGCGGCCGGTGTTCTTCCTCGGCGGGCTCACTGCCGACGGCAACAACGCGGCGGCGCGGCACCTCGGTGCGCACCAGCGGGCGCTGCTCACTGCGTACGGCGATGATCGGCCCTTCTGTCTCGTGTTGCGCGTCCGTGAGCCGGAGGCGTACGGGACGGACTTCACCGAGCTGGTCGCGGACGTGAGCGATGTCGCGTTCATCGGGGCTGCCGCTGGAGAAGACTGAGGGCATGGACATTCTCGTCGCCGGCGGACACGGCAAGATCGCGCTCCGCCTGCTGAAGCTGCTGGCCGATCAGGGACACACCGCGCGGGGGCTGATCCGCTCGGAGGAACAAGCCGGCGATCTGCGCGCGGTGGGCGCCGTGCCGGTGATCGGCGATCTGGAGAACGACCCGACGCTGGAGGAATACGTGCGCGGGGCCGACGCCGTGGTCTTCGCCGCGGGCGCGGGCCCGGGCAGCGGCGACGCGCGCAAGAAGACGGTCGACCTGGGCGGGGCGGTCAAGCTCGCCGATGCCGCGGTCGCGACGGGGGTACGCCGCTACGTGATCATTTCGTCGATCGGTGCCGACCGTCCGGAGTCGGGCGGCGAGACCATGCGGGCCTACCTGGAGGCCAAGGCGCAGGCCGACGAATACGTCCGGGGCACGGGACTCGACGCGACCATCGTGCGGCCGGGCGAGCTGCGCGACGAGCCGGGCACCGGGCGGGTGACCGTGAGCACCGAGCTGGGCGGGCGCGGGCCGGTCACGCGCGACGACGTGGCGGCCGTGATCGCGTACGTGCTGGGTGCTCCGGAGACGGCCGGGCTCACGTTCGAGCTCTTCAACGGCGACACCCCGATCCCCGACGCGATCGGCGCGCTGACGCCGCGTACCTGATCGAAGGTTTGCCCGATTTTCCCTAGAAGCGGCGCTGAGCAGGGCGTTCTCGGTCTCAGATTTCTGTGGTACGGGGCGGCGGGCATCGGTTGACATCGCTGCGCCCACGGATCAAGGTGGGTCCGAGAGCGCTCTCCCAGCCGGTCCCCATCCGGCCGGAGGCGCCACGGCCGGCGCGCATCCCCCTTCCTTGTCCGCCCCCGAAGCGTGCCCGGCCGGCGCGGGATCCCTCCCGGTCCGCCGGGCCCGCGCCGTCGAGGGGGCCGACCGTGGAGTGGCCGTGGGTAACCATCGCAAGCCAGGAATCCTCAACCGCAAAACCCTGCTCGGCGCCGCCGTGGCGGCCGTCGCCATCCCCGCGGCGATCGCCGTGATCCCCACCGCGCAGGCGGCCGTCGGGCCCGACCTGCTCCCGCTGACCGTCACGAACGACTCGGGCCGCAGCGAGGCCGTGCACCTGTACGTGCTCGGCGAGTCCGGCGGCAAGCTCGGCTTCGTCACCGAGGCGGGCACGTTCACCCCGTGGACCGGCGGCGCGAACCCGCCCGTGCCCGCACCCGACGTGTCGATCGCCGGACCCGCGAACGGCGCCAGCAAGACGATCGAGGTGCCCAAGGGCCTGTCCGGCCGGATGTACATGTCGTTCGGCGACAAGCTCGACTTCAAGCTGAGCCAGGACGGCCTGGTGCAGCCCGCGCCGTGGGCGGCCGGCGACGCGAACAGCGACATCCTGTTCGACTGGAGCGAGTTCACCTACAACGACGCGGGCGTGTGGCTGAACAGCTCACAGGTCGACATGTTCGCCGTGCCGCACTCGGTCGACGTCACCGGCTCGGACGGATCCAACGCCGAGACCGGCCTGCTCAAGCCGGGTGGCCGCACCGCGGTGATCGACGCGATGCGCGCCGACGAGGACTTCGCGAGCCTGATCCAGACCCGCGACGACGGCACCGTGCTCCGCGTGCTCGCCCCCGGCAAGGGCGCCGACAACGGCAGCTTCGACCCGGACTACCTCGCCGGCTACATCGACGAGGCATGGGCCGCCTATGCGAACACCGACCTGACCGTGAAGCCCTTCGCCGAGCAGCCCGACAAGATATTCAAGGGCCGCACCGCCGGGGACACCATGACCTTCACGGACGGTACGGGCGCGCAGGTCGCCACGTTCACCAAGCCGGCCACCGCGCACGTGTGGGGCTGCGACGGCAACCTCGGCGCGCCGAACGACCTGGTCGTGGGCCCGATCGCGCGCAGCCTGTGCGCCGCCCTGCAGCGCACGACGCTGGGCACGCAGCCGGTCGAGCCGAGCACGGACGTGGCCACGTTCTACACGAACGAGCCGACCAACGAGTACGCCAAGGCGGTGCACGCGAACATGGTCGACGGCAAGGCGTACGCGTTCGCCTTCGACGACGTCGCCAACCAGGAGTCGCTCGTGCACAGCGGCGACCCCGTCGGCATCGGCATCACGCTGACGCCGTTCGACTGACCCTCCCTTCGCAGCATCCCGGCGACCTCGCGGGCCTTCGCGGGGTCGCCGGCCGCTTTGTCACTGCCGATTCCGCCGTACGCACGGACGGGCGAGCCGCCGCGGCCGCGCCAGCGG
>CAKUMG010000878.1 GCA_934667465.1 uncultured Actinoplanes sp.
GGTGGCGGACGCGACGATCGTGCCGCTGGTCAGGTCGAGCTGGTGCAGCTTCTTGGTGGCCGGCTCGGTGACGTACGCGGTGGTGCCGCGGACGAATATCGCCGGGCGCGGCTGCTGCCAGTCCACCGGCTCCTTCCAGGCGCCGACGACCGGCCAGGACTTGGTGATCGTGCCGGTGGCCGGGTCGACGACGTGCATCTTGCCGTCGGTGCCGAGGATCAGGCCCTCACCCTGGGGGCCGCGGTTGAGCGAGCGGAAGCTGTAGCTCACGCCCTCCGGCATCGGCACCACGGTGATCTTGTTCGTGGCCGTGTCGATCAGCGAGAACTGCGTCGGGTTCTCGAGCTCGGCGTCCGGCTCGACCTTGAAGTCGCCGAGCAGGACCGGGGAGGCGTCGCTGCCGGCCTGGTTGCCGATGCGGCTGTACTCGCGGCCGCTGTCCACCTTGACGAACCCGCCGTCCTTGAACAGCAGGACGCCGTCGTTGCACCCGAGCCCGACGACGTCACCCTTGGCGACGGCCTCGCCGTGCACCCCGGGGCACTGCTCGTTGCGGGCGATCTCCTTGCCGCTCGCGTCGAGGGCGATGGCGCCGGACCGCGACTCCTCGGTGCCGACGGTGACGATCATGGTGCCGTCGGCGAGCTCGACGGCCACGCCGTGGTGCGGCTGGGCGGTCTTGTACTGGCGGCCCTGCGGCTTGCCGGCGGCGAGGCCCTTCGGGTCGAAGCTGTTGACCTCGCCCGTGCCGTCGGTGAACAGGATGGTGCGCTCGCCGTGCCGGACCACGTGGCCGGGCTTCTCACCGGGGTAGGCGATGTCGGTCAGCCGGCCGGCGGTGGCGTCGAGGACCTGGAAGCCGGCGGCGGTCGAGACGACGACGTGGCGGTCGTCACCGGCCGGGTTGACCCGGTTGAACCCCTCCATGGGGATCGTCTGCGCCACCTTCAGCGTCTCGCCGTCGAGGACGTGGACGCCGCCGTCGTAGGTGATCGCGAGCGGCTGCCCGATGACCGGCGCCGCGGAGGCGGGCGCCCCGGCCGGGGTGGCCGTCTCGTTGCCGCAGGCCGTCAGGGCCAGCGAGCCGGCGGCCAGGACGGCCAGGCCACGGATGCTGCGTCGGTTCACAACTGCACTTCCTAACTTAAATGACATTCATTTTCATTTAACGTACCTGGTGCTCCCCGGGACGGGAACCCCGGGGTCCCGCGCCGCCCGGCAAGACGGGCGGCAGCGGTCAGACCGACATGCCGGCGATGATCGCCTCGGCGTTGAAGCGCATCATCGCCAGATAGCTCGGGGCCTCGCCGCCGGCGTCGCTGAGCGACTCGGAGTACAGCCCGACCACCCGCACGGTCAGGCCGGCCTCGGCGGCCAGCACCTCGGCGAGGCGGGCCGGCTGGGCCGTGTCGGCGAAGATCGCCCGGACCCGGTGCCGCTCGATCGCGGTGACCAGCGACGCCAGGTCGGAGGCGCTCGGCGAGGCGAGGGTGGTCCCGCTGGGCAGGACCGCCCCGATCACCTCGAGGTCGTACCGCTCGGCGAGATAGCCGAACACGTGATGGTTGGTGACGAGCACGCGGCGCTCCGCCGGGACCCGCGCGAAGCGCGCCGCCAGGTCAGCGTCCAGATCGGAGATCTCTTGGATGTACGCCTCGGCACGCGCCCGTACCGCCGGAACGTCCACCCCGTCCACGTGCGCCACGACCTCGTCGGTGAGCAGCCGCACCGCCGTGACCACCCGGGCCGGGTCGGTCCAGAAGTGCGGGTCCGGCAGCCCGGCCGCGTCGCCGTCCCGGTACTCCATCGGCTCGATCCGCGCGCCGACCTCGACGGTGGCGACGCCCTCCGCCCGCGCCGCCTCGACGTGCTGCAGCACGCCCTCCTCCAGCCCCAGCCCGTTCGCGACGACCAGGTCGGCGGTCCGCATGGCGTTCGCCTCCCGGGCCGAGATCGCGAAGGAGTGCGGGTCGGCGTTCGGTTTCATCAGCACGGTGACCGCGGCCTGGTCCCCGACGAGCCGCTGGACGACGTCGCCGAGGATGTTGGTGGTCACCACGACCCTCGGCCCCTCATCCCCGGGGGTGCAGGCGCTGGTGCCCGCGAGCAGGATCGCCGCGGCGCCCAGGGCCGCCAGGAGCCGCCGCCTCATCGGCCGACCTCCACGCTCAGGTCCGGCTGCTGCGAGGCACGCAGTGTGCGCGCGCTGCGCAGCTTGTCGTGGTAATCGATCTCGTGGATGACCCGGCCTCCCGGATCGGCCGCATAGGCGCGGCCGATGTCGAGGGTCAGGGAGGTGGCCTTCAGCGGCGCCTCCGCGATCGTGCGACCGGTCTCCAGGTCGTAGCTGAGCAGCGTGCCGGCGGTGTCCAGCGCGAGCACGGTGCTGTTGTCGGCCGGCGATGCGGCGGCCACCAGCTCACGACCGTCCGCGGGCAGGTGCCGCAGGGTGACCTTGGAGGCGTTCACCGACCAGACGCCGCCGCGGCCGGCCACGGCTGCCTCGTTGCTGCGCGGGCGATATCCGAAGGCGCCGTCCGCGACCGGGACGGGCGAGTCGAGCACCTCGGCGGTGAGCTCCTCCTTGCCTGCCTTCACCCGGATCAGGGTCTTCTCGCAGGCGATGACCACGCCGCCGCGCAGCACCACGGCACCGCTCGGTGCCGTACAGGGTGCTTCGAACGATCCTCTTCTCTGACCGTCGGGACCCATGGCGACGATCCGGGTCGCCGGGCGGTCCCCGGCGTCGCCCACGGCGACCAGGAGCTGCTCGGCGTAGGGCACCGCCAGCGCCGTCGAGCTGCCGGAGTCGATCGTCGTGAGCTCCGCGACGGTGCCCTTCTCGAGCTGCCGGCGGTCCAGGATCCGGATCCGCCCGTCGGTGGTGCCGACGGCGGTGTGCGCCTCGGAGCCGGTGACCGACGCGACCGGGGCGTCGAACGTCACGGTGCCCACCGAGCGGGCCGGCGCCCGGTAGTAGTGGACGTGGTCGGCGTGGTCGACGGTCCACACGCCGGTGTCGACGATCTCGAGGGTGCGGTCGCCGTCGCCGACGTAGACGAACCGGCCGTCCTCGGTGAGCCGCTGGGCGCCGACGGCGAGCCCGACCTGCTTCTCCTGCTCGGTGGCGAGGTCGAGCAGGCTCAGCTGACGCGAGTCGCGGGCGGCGTAGGCGAGGGCCACCTGCGCCTCGGGCAGTTCCTCGGCACCGGCGACGTAGCCGTGCGGTGGTTCTTCGGCGGTGTCGTCGGCGGCGGCGCAGGCGGTCATGGCGAGCGCCATGCCCAGCGCGACGACGCCGGCGAGTCTGGTGCGGATCACGCGATTCCTTCCGGGGAGGGTACGGGGG
>CAKUMG010000879.1 GCA_934667465.1 uncultured Actinoplanes sp.
CGGTGTCCGGTCTGCGCAAACTCGAGCAGGCCGCCCAGAAGACCGCCGCGACGGCCTGCCGCGAGGCGCCCGCCGCCCGGGCCGCCCTCGTCGGGTCGATCGCCGCCGCGCGCGCCGCCCACGCGGAGGCGCTCCGATGAGCACGCAGCTGACGGCGGCGCTCGCCGCCGAGGAGGCCGCCATCTATGCGTACGGCGCCCTGGGTGTCCATCTGACCGCCGAGCGGGAGATCGCCGACGCGCGTGCCGCCGAGGAGGCCCACCGCGCCCGCCGCGACCAGGTGGTGAGCGAGCTGGCCGAGCAGGGTGCCGGCACACCGCCCGCCCCCGCCGGTTACGAGCTGCCGTTCGAGGTCACCGACCGCGCAAGTGCGCTGCGGCTGGCCGTCCACGTCGAGGACGGCGTCGCGCAGGCCTGGCGCGCGGTGCTGCCCGTGACCGAGGGCGCCGACCGGTCGGCGGCCCTGAGCGCGCTGACCGACACCGCCGTGCGGGCCGCCCGCTGGCGCCGGGTGGGCAAGCTCACCCCCACGACGCTGCCCTTCCCAGGCCGGCCTTGACCCAGGCCGGCCCTGACCGGGGCCGTCCCTGACCCAGGCCGTCCCTGACCCAGGCCGTCCCTGACCCAGGCCGTCCCTGCCCCGGGCCGTCCCTGCCCCGGGCCGTCCGTGGGAGGTCAGGGCAGGGTCAGGATCTCGTAACCGTCGTCCGTCACGACCAGCGTGTGCTCGAACTGGGCAGTCCATTCGCGGTCCTTGGTGACCACGGTCCAGCCGTCGCGCCACAGGTCGTACTCGTGGGTGCCGAGGGTGATCATCGGCTCGATGGTGAAGGTCATGCCCGGCTCCATGACGAGGTCGAGCCGCGGGTTGTCGTAGTGCGGGATGTAGAGGCCGCTGTGGAACGTCTCGCCGATGCCGTGGCCGGTGAAGTCGCGGACCACGCCGTAGCCGAACCGCCGCGCATAGGCCTCGATGACCCGGCCGATCGCGTTGATCGGCCGGCCCGGCGCGACGACCCGGATGCCGCGCATCATGGCCTCGTGGGTGCGCTCGACGAGCAGCCGGGCCTCCTCGCTGCCCTCCCCCACCACGAACGTGGCGTCGGTGTCGCCGTGCACACCGCCGAGGTACGCCGTGACGTCCACATTGATGATGTCGCCGTCCTCGAGCACCGTGGTGTCGGGGATGCCGTGGCAGATCACCTCGTTGAGCGACGTGCAGCACGACTTGGGGAAGCCCTTGTAGCCCAGGGTCGACGGATAGGCACCGTTGTCGACCAGGAACTCGTGGACCACCCGGTCGATCTCGTCGGTGGTGACCCCGGGCTTGCAGTGCTCGCCCGCGAGCTGGGTCGCCTGGGCCGCCAGCCGGCCCGCGACGCGCATCTTGTCGATGGTCTCGGGCGTCTGCACGTGCGATCCGCGCCACTCTTTCGGGCGCTTCTTGCCGACATACTCCGGGCGGACGATCGAGGACGGCACCGCCCGCCTGGGCGAGAGCTTTCCCGGGGTCAGCGGCGCACGTACGGTCATGCTCCCAGCGTAACTCCGCGCGCTCGGCCGGGCCCCGGGCCGCACACCCGTTGTTGCCGCACCTCGCCCCCTGTGTAATCGTGTCTGCGTGGATCAAGACGGCCCCGAGCCCGTTTTCTCGGCGACCACGACGACACGGGACAGCCACGCCACCGTGACGGTGACGGGCGAGGTCGACATGTCGACCGCCGACGCGATGACCCGGGCCGCCACCGGCGAGGGTCCCGCCGCGGTCACGCTCGACCTGCGCGGGGTCACCTTCTTCGACTCCGCCGCGATCCACGCGTTGATCCGGCTGGCCGAGCGCTATCCGGGCAAGCTCACCGTCATCCCGTCACCGCAGGTCAGGCGCGTGCTCGACATCTCCGGCCTCGGCACCCAGCCCTGGTTGTCCGCCGGCTGAAAAGGGCCGCCCGCGGCGCGAGCCGGCCCTCTTCCACAAGACGCAAGCCGCCTCACGACCTGCTGAGCAGCCGCCGCAGTGTCACCGCCGACCCGAGCTCCGACCGCGACACCGACAGCTCGGACAGCGCCCCGATCAGTGCCAGCCCCCGTCCTCGGAACCCGGGCCCGCTCGCCGGCCGCCAGCTGCCCGTGTCGCGTACGACGGCCGTCACCGCCGTGTCGTCGAGCGTGACCTCGACGGTGATCATCGGCTCGGCCGGCGAGATCGGGTGCTCGATCGCGTTGGCCGCCGCCTCCGAGACGGCCACCATCAGGTCGAAGATGTCGTTCTCCGGCACGCCGCCCGCGGTGAGGAAGTCCTCGAGCCGGCGCCGGAGCACGCTGAGCCGGGTCGGGTCGGCGGGCAGCCGCAGCACGAACTCGCGCGCCTCGGTCGCCTGCAGCGCGAGCAGGGCGATGTCGTCGCGCCGGGGCCGCCGGGCCGCCTTGCCGAGCAGCTTGTCCAGCAGATCCTCGACGTGGTCGGCGGGCTGGGCCAGGTCGGCGCGCACCTCGGCGAGGCCGATGTCGATGCCCTGCCGCCGGTCCTCCACGAGGCCGTCGGTGTAGAGCAGCAGCCGGCTGCCGGGCGCCAGCTCCGTGCGCAGCGTCGGATAGTGGACATCGCTGAGCGCGCCGACGGGCGGACCGAGCGCCGTCTCGTGGAGGAACTCGGTCCCGCCGTCCCTGACCGCCACGACCGGCGAGGGGTGCCCGGCCGACGAGAAGTACAGCTCCCGCGTCCGCGGGTCGAAGCGCACGCACACCACCGTCGCGAACTGCCGCCGGCCCAGGTTGTCCACCAGCCGGTTGAGGCGGCTCAGGGCCTCACCGCAGTCGAAACCCTCCAGGATGTACGCGCGGAGGGCGTTCCGGAGCTGGCCCATGCCCGCGGCCGCCTGCACGCCCTTGCCGACCACGTCGCCGATGACCAGGAACAGCTGGTCGCCGGGGGCGAGGATCACGTCGTACCAGTCCCCGCCCACCTCGGCCTCGGTGCTGCCCGGCAGGTAGTGGCTGGCGACGATCGCGCCCGGCACCCGGGGCAGCGACTGCGGGAGCAGGCTGTGCTGCAGGGTGCTGGCGATCCGGTGCTCGGCCTCGTAGAGCCGGGCGTTCTCCAGCCGCAGGCCGATGAGCCGCGCGAGCTGGGCCAGCAGCACCGGCTCGGCCGGACCGTCCGGCCCGGCCCAGACGCGCAGCTCGCCCAGGGCGGCACCGGAGGTGTCCGGCAGGGGCAGCACCGAGTCGGGCGCCTGCGTGTCCGGTGCGCCGCCGTCCACCTCGGCCCGGCCGCCGGGCGCGGTGACGACCACCCGCCCGGCCGACGTCATGGCGCGGACGTGCCGGGCGGCGACGTCGAGCACCTCGG
>CAKUMG010000880.1 GCA_934667465.1 uncultured Actinoplanes sp.
GACCTGAACCGGACGGTCGACACGATCGCGGCGATGCCCCCGGGGCTGACCGATCTCCCCCGGCCGGACCGGGCCGTGGCCCTGGCGGCGGCCCTCCGCGACCGCGGCCGTCAGAAGATCGGCGACACCACGAACGTGTCGGTGGTCGACACCGACGGCAACGCGTGCGTCGTCACCACCACGCTGGGCCTGGGCGCCGGCGTCTGGCTGCCCGGCCTCGGCATCAACCTCAACTCCATGCTCGGCGAGGGCGAACTGCTCACCGACGACCTGGCACCGGGCCGCCGGATGTCCTCCAACATGTGCCCCCTGGTGGTCATCGACGGCTCGGGCGACCTGGTCGTGGCCGCCGGCTCCGCGGGCGCCTCCCGGATCCGTACCGCCCTGATCGACACCCTGCTGGGCGTGCTGGTCGACGGGCTGGACATGCCGACCGCGATCGCCCGCCCGCGCTTCCACGTCGTCGACGACACCGTCCACGCCGAACCGGGCTACCCCCGCGACGAGCTCGCCGCCCTGGCCGCGGCGGGCTGGCGCATCCAGGAATGGCCCACGCTCGACCACTACTTCGGCGGCGTCACCGCGGTCGGCGCCGGCGGTGCGGGCGGCGACCCCCGCCGCGCCGGCGTCGGCCTGCTGCTCTGAGCCATCTCCGGCAGCACCTCCCGGAGGATCGTGTCCAGGTCGGTGCGCGGGACGCCGAACGTCTCGTCCGTCTCGGTCGTGTCCATCAGGAACGGGAAGTAGAACTGGTAGTCCATCTCGGCCATCTCGCGGGCCATCGGGACCACCAGGCCGGCCGTGCGCATGACGTATCGGGGCAGGCTGCGCAGCGGGATCTCCGGCGCCCCGGTGACGCGGCGGTGGCGGGCCGCCAGGTCGCGCACGCTGATGCCGGTGTGGGTGGGTGCGTGCCAGCCGCGGCCCCAGGCGCGCTCGTCGCGGGCGAGGGCGACGAGGGCGCGGGCCATGTCGCCGACGTAGGTCCAGGAGTGCGGGGCGTCGAGGTCGGCGGGCACCCAGGCGGTGCGGCGCTTCGCGATGGCGGGGCCGAGGACCATGGAGAAGACGCCGTTGGCGCCGGCACCGAGATAGTCGGAGCCGCGCACTTCGAGGGTCCGGATCCCGGCCGCCTGGGCGTCCTCCCACATCGTGATGCGTACGCGTCCCTTGCGCCCGGTGGCGGCCAGGGGCGTGCGCTCGTCCATGTGACCGCCGGGCCGCTGCCCGTACCCGTAGAGGCTGCTCGTGATGGCCAGGACCGCGTCGTTCTCGCGGGCCGCGGCGATCAGCGCGGCCGACATCGGGGGCCAGTCGCGCTCCCACGTCGTGTAGGGCGGGTTCACGCAGTTGTAGACGACCTCGGCGCCACGGGCCAGCTCGACGAGCCGGGGCCGGTCGGCGGCGTCGGCCGCGATGCGCTCGATCAGCGGGTGCTCCGGGCCCGAGCCCCGGCGGGTGACGATGCGGACGCGCTCTCCTCGCTCGGCCAGCTCGCGCGCTACCGACGATCCGACCGGTCCGGCTCCGACGACCAAGTGCATGGCGATCTCCGTTCCCTTACGAGAGCAGTGCTCTCTGTTGAGAACAACGATCCCGTCTAGGTCGCCGCCTGTCAAGAGCAGTGCTCTCGTTGTGGCACACTGACCCCATGAGTGCCTCCTCGCTGCGCGCCCGGGTCCGTGCCGAGCTGACCGACGAGATCAAGGCCGTCGCCCGCCGCCACCTGGCCACCGACGGCTCGAACCTGTCGCTGCGGGCGGTCGCGCGGGACCTCGGCATGGCGTCGTCGGCCGTCTATCGCTACTTCGCGAGCCGGGACGAGCTGCTGACGGCATTGATCACCGACGCGTACGGGTCATTGGCGGACACCGCGGAAGCCGCGCCCCGGCCGGACGGCTTCACGGACCGGTGGCTGGCCGTCAGCCATGCCATGCGGGAATGGGCGCTGGCCCACCCGCACGAGTGGGCGCTCATCTACGGCAGCCCGGTCCCGGGCTACGACGCGCCGCAGGACACCGCCACCGCGGCGGCCCGGGTCATCATGACGCTCGCCGGCATCGTCCACGAGGCCACGACGGCCGGCGTGCTCGCGGACGGGCCGCCGCTGACCGGCCCGCTCCGGGACGAACTGCAGGCCGTGGCGGACACGTTCACGCCGGGGGCCTCGCCGCAGGCGGTCGGCCGCGCGATGGCCGGCTGGATCCATCTGTGCGGCGCGGTGAGCGGGGAGCTGTTCGGGCAGCTGAGCGGCACGGTCGACGCCCGCCGCGACTACTTCGACTTCCAGATGCGCGGCATGGCGGGCTGGGTGGGGCTACCGATCTGAGGGGTTCCAGGAGGCTCGGCGCATGTCGACGTGCTCGCCGCGGAGGGGGACGCCCTCGGCGAGCAGGCGCTGCCGGGCCTCCTGCTCGTGACCGGGCGGGAGGCGACCGGCGCTGTTCACGACGCGGTGCCAGGGGACGCCGCCGCCGTGGCGGGCCATGATCGTGCCGACCTGGCGGGCCGAGTTGCGGCCGGAGCGGTCTGCCAGGGCGTCGGCCACGGCGCCGTACGACATGACGTGACCCTCCGGGATGCTCTCGACGAGCCGGAGAACCTCTTCGACGTACTCCTGAGGGGTCATCGTCGCCACGATATGGGATGCGAACTCGGCCAGAGCGGCCGCGGCAAGGAGAATGGGCCGGGTGCGTGCAGAGGTGACCGGCGCCCGCCGGATCGTGGTCAAAGTGGGGTCGTCCTCGCTCACCACGGCCGCCGGGGGCATCGACGACCAGCGCGTCGACGCCCTGGTCGACGCGTTGGGCGTGCTGGCGACCGGCGGGCGCGAGGTGGTGCTGGTCTCCAGCGGCGCCATCGCGGCCGGGCTGGCGCCGCTCGGGCTGAGCCGGCGGCCCAGCGACCTGGCGACCCAGCAGGCGGCCGCCTCCGTCGGGCAGGGCCTGCTGATCGGGCGCTATTCGGTCGGCTTCGCGCGGCACGGGCTGACCGTCGGGCAGGTGCTGCTCACCGCCGACGACGTGACCCGGCGCAAGCACTACCGCAACGCGCACCGGACCCTGCGCAAGCTGCTCGACCTGGGCGCCCTGCCGGTCGTCAACGAGAACGACACGGTGGCGACCGAGGAGATCCGTTTCGGCGACAACGACCGGCTGGCCGCGCTCGTCGCCGCCCTGGTCCAGGCCGACCTGCTGGTGCTTCTCTCGGACGTCGACGCGCTCTACACCGGCGACCCGGCCGACCCGGCGTCGCGGCGGATCGCCCAGGTGCGCGGCGAGGCCGACCTGGACGGCATCGCCATCGGCCGCGCCGGCCGGGCCGGGGTGGGCACCGGCGGCATGG
>CAKUMG010000881.1 GCA_934667465.1 uncultured Actinoplanes sp.
GGGTGAGCGCGGCGGCGGCCAGGGGCGCCTCGAAGCCACGCGCGCGCAGCGCGGAGGCGGCCGCCAGCGGGTCGCCCCCGGAGACCTCGGCGGCGGCCGCCAGGGCCTGCGAGCCGCGCGGGGTGAGCAGGGCGGCGAGAAGTTCGGGATCCACGACGGGTCATTCTGCCGTGTTGGCACTCTGGTTGACGGAGTGCTAGTTCCGGCATAATCTCCGATTAGCACTCTCAACCCGAGGGTGCCAGCGCACACCCCGCACCGGGTGTGTGCTTGCGCCAGGCGGACCGGCACCCGCGACGACGGCCCCGCCCGGTGGCATGAGGCATGAGCTCGGCCAGCGCTGGCCGGCAGATCTGTACCCAGGAGGGTATGCCCGTGACTACCGCGACCAAGGTTGCGATCAAGCCTCTCGAGGACCGCATCGTGGTTCAGGCGAACGAGGCCGAGACCACCACGGCTTCGGGTCTCGTGATCCCGGACACCGCCAAGGAGAAGCCCCAGGAGGGCACCGTCCTCGCGGTCGGCCCCGGCCGGATCGACGACAAGGGCAACCGCGTCCCGATCGACGTCAAGGTCGGCGAGACGGTCCTCTACTCGAAGTACGGCGGCACCGAGGTCAAGTACGCCGGCGAGGAGTACCTGGTGCTCTCCGCCCGCGACGTCCTCGCGGTCATCGAGAAGTAAGACCTATCCGACTGTGCCAGCGCCCTGTTCTAGCTTTCCTGGAGCAGGGCGCGGGTGCGTGAAGGGACCATAGATGGCGAAGATTCTCAGCTTCTCCGACGACGCCCGCCACCTGCTCGAGCACGGCGTCAACACGCTCGCCGACACGGTCAAGGTCACTCTCGGCCCGCGCGGTCGCAACGTCGTCCTCGACAAGAAGTTCGGCGCGCCCACGATCACCAACGACGGCGTGACCATCGCCAAGGAGATCGAGCTCACCGACCCGTACCAGAACCTCGGTGCGCAGCTGGTCAAGGAGGTGGCGACCAAGACCAACGACGTCGCCGGCGACGGGACCACCACGGCGACCGTGCTCGCGCAGGCGCTGGTCCGCGAGGGCCTGCGCAACGTGACCGCGGGTGCCAACCCCATCGCCCTCAAGAAGGGCATGGACCTGGCCGCCGAGGCCGTCTCCAAGGCGCTGCTGGCCAAGGCCGTCGAGGTCGGTGACCACAAGGCGGTCGCCAACGTCGCCACCATCTCGGCGCAGGACGCCACCATCGGCGAGCTCATCGCCGAGGCGATGGACAAGGTCGGCCGCGACGGTGTCATCACCGTCGAGGAGGGCTCGGCGCTCAGCACCGAGCTCGTGGTCACCGAGGGTCTGCAGTTCGACAAGGGCTTCATCTCGCCGAACTTCGTGACCGACGCCGAGTCGCAGGAGGCCGTCCTCGAGGACACCTACCTGCTCATCACGACGCAGAAGATCTCGAGCGTCGAGGAGCTGCTGCCGCTGCTGGAGAAGGTCCTCCAGACCGGCAAGCCGCTGCTCATCGTCGCCGAGGACGTCGAGGGCCAGGCGCTCAGCACGCTGGTCGTCAACGCGCTGCGCAAGACCTTCAAGGTCGCCGCGATCAAGGCGCCCGGCTTCGGTGACCGCCGCAAGGCGATCCTGCAGGACCTCGCGATCGCGACCGGCGGCGAGCTGATCGCCCCCGAGCTCGGCTACAAGCTCGACCAGGTCACCGTCGACATGCTGGGCACCGCCCGGCGCGTCGTGGTCGACAAGGAGAACACCACCATCGTCGACGGTGGCGGCAAGAAGTCCGACATCACCGACCGGGTCGCGCAGATCCGCAAGGAGATCGAGGCTTCGGACTCCGACTGGGACCGCGAGAAGCTCCAGGAGCGCCTCGCGAAGCTCTCCGGTGGCATCGCCGTGATCCAGGCCGGCGCCGCGACCGAGGTCGAGATGAAGGAGCGCAAGCACCGCATCGAGGACGCCATCGCGGCGACCAAGGCAGCGGTCGAGGAGGGCACCGTCCCCGGCGGCGGCGCCGCCCTCGCGCAGATCGTCTCCGAGCTCGACGGCAACCTCGGCCTCATCGGCGAGGAGGCGATCGGCGTGCAGATCGTCCGCAAGGCGCTCGTCGAGCCGCTGCGCTGGATCGCGCAGAACGCCGGCCACGACGGCTACGTCGTGGTGGGCAAGGTCGGCGAGCTGGGCTGGGGCCACGGCCTCAACGCGGCCACCGACGAGTACGTCGACCTGGCGGCCTCCGGCATCATCGACCCGGTCAAGGTGACCCGCAACGCGGTCTCCAACGCCGTCTCGATCGCCGCGCTGCTGCTCACCACGGAGAGCCTCGTGGTGGAGAAGCCGGCCGAGCCGGAGCCGGCCGCGGCCGGTGGGCACAGCCACGGTGGCCACGGCCACCAGCACGGCCCGGGCTTCTGATCCATTCAGCACGGAAGAAGGGCGCGCCGCACACCGCGGTGCGCCCTTCTTCGCGTGTGTAGGGAAGACTGGCCCGGGGAAAGGGGCCTGCAATGATCGTCGTGGTGGAGGGACCCGCCGCCGCCGGGAAGACCACCTGGTGCCGGCGGTACGTCGGCCGCTTTGTGCCCGAGGCCCCGAGCGGCCCGCGGTTCGAGCCGGCGGACGAGGTGGCGATGGCCCGGCACTGGGCCCGGGCCGGCATCCGCCGCTGGGAGTCGGCCTGCGAGCTGGAGCGCGCGGACGGCATCGCGTTCTGCGACACCGACCCGCTCAAGCTGCACTACTCGTGGGGGATGGCCGCGCTGGGCCTGGCGCCCCGGGCCCGTTTCGACCGCGAGCTGGCCGTCACCCGGGAAGCGTTCCGCACCGGGCGGCTGGGCTTCGCCGACGCGGTGCTGGTGAGCCTGCCGGACGTCGAGACGCTGCGGCACCGCCGGGACGGCGACGACGAGCGGCGCCGCCGCAACTTCGCCGCCCACGTGCAGCTGCGCGAGCCGCTCCAGCAGTGGTATGCGGCGCTGGACAGCCTCGACGCCGGCCGGGTGATCTGGGAGCTCTCCGCCGAGGGCGTGCCGAAGCTGCCCGAGCCGCGGGCCGGCCGCTGTGCCCCGGAGCTGCTGGAGGACCTCGTGGCCGCGCTTCCGCCGCTGCGGCGTGGCACATTGATCGGGTGAGACTTTCCGTGCGGGCCGGCCTGGCCGGTGCCGCCTCCGCCGCCGTGGGGCTGGGCCTCGCGGAGGTCGTCGCCGCGTTCACCGGCCCGCGGTCGGCGCCGCTGGTCGCGGTCGGCGGCGCGGTGATCGACCTCGTGCCCGCGCCGGTGAAGGACGCGGGCATCGCGGTTTTCGGCACGCACGACAAGACGGCCCTGCTCGCCGGCACGGTGCTGCTGCTC
>CAKUMG010000882.1 GCA_934667465.1 uncultured Actinoplanes sp.
GCCCTGACCTCCCTGACCACCGACGGTATCGACGTCACCGCCGCCCTGCGCGCCGGCCACCTCCAGGTCACGACCGCCACCGCCGCCCACCTCGCCCGCGGCCACTTCGACGCCGACGGCACCCGCCAGCGCTGGACCGCCGCCATCCACCAGGCCCGCCGCGAGGGCTACGCCGGCCTGCGCGCCCTCACCGACATGAGCTGGGCGTCCGGCCCGGTCCCCGGCGCCGAGCGCGTCGGCTGGTTCGAGCAGCAGCTCAACCGGATCACCGCCGACGGCTACGGCATGGCAGTGTGCCTCTACGACCTGCGCCGCTGCCCGCCTCCCCTGCTCGCCACGGTCTCCCGCGCCCACCCGGCCACCATCACCGCCCGCCAGTCCGACCCCGAACCCCGCCTGCGCATGAACCTCACCGCCGCGGTCCTCCGCCTCTCCGGCGAAGCGGACCTCTCCAACCGCGACGCCCTGGCCACGCTGCTCGGCCACCTCCTCGAGGACGCCGGCACGCGCCCGCTGGTCACGATCGACCTGGCGGGCCTGCGCTTCGCCGACGCCACGGCCTGCGAACTCATCGTCGACACCGGACGGACGGCGGGCGGGCGCCTCCGCACGATCGGCGCCCGCCCCCTGGTCCACCGCCTCCTCACCCTGGTCGGCGCCGCCCTCGTCCCCGGCCTCCTCTGACGTCGGCGGCCCGTACGAAGCCGCACAGGACCAGCGCGGCACCCGTCGGGGTGCGATCGGCCGGGAGGCCGCGCATGACATTGGTCGCGGCGACGACGCCGACCATGCGCGTCCCGAAGGCCACAAAGCCCGAAGCCGAGCTGCGGGCGGGCCGTGCGGCGCCCCCGCACCACGAAGACCCCAGACAGGCCGGCCCCGCGACCGCAGCGGCCCAGCCCGCGACCGAGCCGGCACCGTCCTCGACGAGCAGCGTGGGCGCTGTCAGCAGAAACAGAATCGTGGCAGTGCCAGAAACGCCCCGGCGACGCGACGTGGGGAACCGAGTCGTACGACCTGCGACATCCGGGGTGCTTGGTACGCCGCCCGAATACGATCTACCGGTGACTGACGAGAACCGGGTTCTGCAGGCGGCGATGCGAGAAGCCCACGAACTGGGGTTCTTCGAGGACCAGGACGGCCACGACTTCCAGCCGGAAGAATTGTTCGAGTCGTCCGCCGAGACCACCGAGTGGTGGCACGCGTGGACGGGCAACCCCGCCTCGGGGCCGGCGCCGTTCCGGGTCTTCGGACATGACGGCAGTGGTGGGGCGGTAGCGTTCTGGGCTCGAGCCTCGGGGGAGCCGATCGAGAACCAGGCGATCGTGTTCCTCGGCTCCGAGGGGGAGTTGTGTGTCATCTCCCGGAACCTGAACGACTACCTGTGGCTGCTGGCGCACGGTGCCGGACCTCTGGAAGTCGTCGACGGCATACATCGCACTCCGGAACAGGTTCCGGCGCTCGTCGCGCTGGCACACCGGCACCTCGTCCCGTCCTCTTGAGGCGGTGATCGGTGCTGCCGAAGGGGAGCTTCCGGCGTTGACGTCTTTCATCGGATCGGTGACGAGGTAGCCGGATGCGTGAGTCCGTCCCGTTCGCAGAGAACAGCTGGGCAGGCCGCAGCCTCATGACCGGAGCCGGAGCCACCCTCCAGGTCATCGCGCCGACGCCCCGGTGCGCGATACCCACCCTCGCCCACGGCGACTATCTGCCCGGCGACCCGCACGTGCTGACCACCGCCGCTCGTCTCAACCGGGTGCCGGTGCTCGATCTCGGCGTGCACACCTGCGTCGGTGCCTACGCGGCGGTCCAGCGCGGTGGCCGGCTCAGCGTCGGCGACGTGATCCGGCTCGCGGCCTGAGCGCCGCATCCCCTCGGCCTGCACGGTCCGCCTGTCCAAGGCCGATGCGAGCCCGCGAGATGATCGGCCACCGCGGTCCGGGGGAGGGGCAAAGGACCCCGGCCGGGGTTCGTGCTGGTTGGCGGAGGCGGACGGGAATCGAACCCGCCTGACCCGGATGCCGGGTCACTACGGTTTTGAAGACCGCGAGGGGCACCAGCCACCTGAACGCCTCCACCGATCACTGTAGCCGGTTTAGCATGTGCGGCGTGACGCACCGTACGTACGTCCTCGTTCCCGGCGCCGGTGGCGCCGCCTGGTACTGGCATCGCGTGGTGCCGCTCCTGCAGGAGCGCGGCCTCGACGCGATCGCCGTCGACCTGCCCGCGGCGGACGACGCCGCCGGCCTGAGTGAGTACGCCGACGTGATCGCCGCGGCCGGCCGGGGCCACGACGAAGTGGTCGTGGTCGCGCAGTCCATGGGCGGGTTCAGCGCCCCGCTGGCCTGCGACCGGCTGAAGGCGACCTCGTTGATCCTGGTCAACGCGATGATCCCGAAGCCCGGCGAGACGGGTGCCGACTGGTGGAAGGCCACCGGCCAGGCGGCGGCCCAGCGCGAGTACGACCTGGCCGAGGGGCGCGACCCGGACGCCGCGTTCGATCCGGCGGTGTCCTTCCTGCACGACGTGCCGGCGGAGGTGGTGGCGTCGGCGCCGCCGGAGCAGCCGCAGTCGGGGACGCCGTTCGAGCAGCCGTGGCCTCTCGCCGCCTGGCCGGACGTGCCGACGCGGGTGATCAGTTCGCGGGAGGACCGGTTGTTCCCGGTGGAGTTCCAGGCGCGGGTCGCGGAGGAGCGGCTGGGCATCGACCCGGAGACGGTTCCGGGCGGGCACCTGGTCGCGCTGTCGCATCCGCGTGAGCTGGTCAGCCTGATGCTGGCGCGCTGTTGATCACTCGGTGGCGCGGGCGATGACCACGTATTCGCGGTCCGGCCGGTCGGGGGCCTGCCGGACCGCGCGTACGGAATAACCGGTCTGCTCCAGCGACTGCCGCAACTCGTCCTCGTCGCGGAACCGCAGCGTCGAGTCCGACGTCAGCACCTCGCCGTCCGGGAACCGGTACGTGTGGCGGAACGACACCAGCGGCAGCGCGACCTCGACGGACCGGGACCGCCGCTCGACCGGCCCGATCCCCGGCACGTCCCGGGTGATCGGCGCGGTGCCGGCGGCCCACTCCTCCCACGCGCGGAAGGCCGGGCGGCGGCTCTCGAAGACCAGGTGGCCTCCCGGGCGCAGCGCCGCCCGGATGCCGCGCAGCGTGGCGGTCCAGTCGTCGTCGGTCAGGAAAACCTGCGCGACGTTGCCGGTCATCACGGCCAGGTCCACCCGCAGCGCGGGCAGGCCGGTCGCGTCGCCCAGGATCCAGCGGACGCGGTTGTCGCGCCGGGCGGCGATCTCCAGGGAGGCGGCTGCCGGATCAACCCCGGTCACCGTACGCC
>CAKUMG010000883.1 GCA_934667465.1 uncultured Actinoplanes sp.
ACATAGAACAGCCCCTCGTGCTGGTGGCGCATCTCCCGGGCCATCGCCGTGTCGCCCGCGCCGATGAGCCGGTACAGCGAGCGGACCGCGGACACCACCTCCGTGGGCCCGCCCCGCCGCGCCCGGTCGGCGAGGTGCATGACGATCGTCTTGTGCAGCGCCGCGTAACCCTGCGGATCGCGCCACTTCACGTGCGAGTCCACCGCCTCCCGCACGATCCGGTGCGCGGTCAGCCCCTGCCCGTGCGACTCCGCGAACGGCAGCGCCCGCAACCAGTCGAACAACCCGGTCGCCCGCTCCCCCACCACGGCCCGCAGCAGCTCCTCGCTGGTGGCCGGGGCGTGCGCGAGCACCGCCAGCGCCGTCCGGTGCTCCGCGTCCGGCAGGCTCCCCGCGAACCCCTCGACCAGCGTGGTCAGCATGTCCGGCCCCGGCGCCCACCGGGTCGCCTCCCGCTCCCGCACCGCCACCGCCGCGGCCAGGCTCACGGCCAGCGGGTGCCCGCCGGTGAACTCCAGGATGGACTCGTGCAGCCGGGGCGGGACATCATGCCGTACGAGCAGATCCGTGGCCTCCGCGGCGGACAGCTCGCCGAGCTCGCGCACCCGCAGCACCTCCGACCACGCCAGGTCGGCGGTCCACCGGGGGTCGGGCGCCAACTGCCCGGCGATCACGGCCACGGTGCCGTCGCTGAGCCGGGGCAGGAAACGGTCGCGCAGCCAGCCTTCCAGGCCCTGCACCTGCTCGAACCCGTCCACCAGCAACACCGGCCGCCCACCTTCGACGGCAGCCGCCGCTTCGAAGGCCGCCGGCGTGGGCTCGATCGCGGCGGCGTCGACCGCGACGACCGTGCGCCCGGCGGCGCGCGCCTCGTCCCCGAAACGGCGCAGGAGCGTGGACTTGCCGACACCGCCGGGCCCGTGCAGATAGAACACCGCCCCGGCGCCCGGCTCCCCGGCCAGCGCCGCCCGGAACGCGGCCAGCTCGGCCTCCCGCCCCACGAAGGCGCGCCGCCTGCCCTCGCGCAGCCGCCCGGCCAGCCGCCCCGATCCGTCCCCCGCATTTCGCACGTGGGCGATGCTAGGCCCCTCGATCATCCCCCGAATGGAACATGTCGGTTACCCGATCGATCCACTGTCGCCTCGCCGCCGAAGGTCGCCGTAAGCCGGTTGTTCAACTACTCACAGCAACCAACCGGCAGCGCGCACTCAGCCGCGCGGCTCCCCCACCGGAGGCTCGACAGCGGGCGGCTCGACGGCGGGCGGCTCGCCCCCGGGCTGCGGGGACCGTCCCTCCCCATCGGGTTGCGGGGACCGGCCCTCGGCAGCGGCGGTGCGGCCCAGCCACTCGTTGTAGGCGGCCAGGGCGGCGTCCCCGTCCCGGTCGGCGGCGCGGTCGATCCGGCGCTGCTCGCGTTCGTCGTCGCGGATCCACTGACGGAACAGGACCAGCGCGACCAGGATCGCCGGCGCCTCACCGACCGCCCACGCGATGCCGCCGCCCGTCTTCTGGTCGGCGAGCGGATCGTCGCCCCAGGGGCGGGCCAGCTCGGCGAACCAGTCCGCGGCGATGACGTTGTTCTGCGTCATCAGCGCCACCCCGAAGAACGCGTGGAACACCAGCGACGCCAGCAGCAGCACCATCCGGGCCGGATACCCGGGGCGCCGCGGCAGCGGGTCGGGCCCGATCAGGATCGCGAAGAACAGGTACCCGCTGAGGATGAAGTGCGCATACATCGCCAGGTGCGCCGGGTGGTTGCGCAGCGCATACTCGTACGCGCCGGTGAAGTACATGACGTACAGCCCGCCCACCCACAGCACGGCCGCCACGACGGGGTGCGTGATGATCTGCGCGTACCGCGAGTGCAGCGCCGCAGTGATCCACTCCCGCGGCCCCGGATAACGCACGTCCGCCCGCAAGCCAGGCATCTCCGTCGGCGCACCGGGCTTCCCGCCCGCCTTCCCCCCGGCGCCGGGCGCGTCCGGCTCGGCGCCCGGAAGCGTGCTGCCGCCGGCCGGAAGGGCCCGCAGAGCCAGCGTGATCGGCGCCCCGAGCACCAGCAGGATCGGCGCCAGCATCGCCGTGAGCATGTGCGCGATCATGTGCACGCTGAACAGCACCGGCGCATACCGGGCCAGCCCCCCGCTCGTCGCCAGGAACACGACGGCGAGGCCGCCGAGCCAGCAAGCGGTCCGGTGCACGGGCCACGCGATGCCGGCCCGGCGCAGGCGGTGCAGCCCGAGCAGGTAGAGCGCGGCCGCGACGGCACACGCGGCGGTGTAGAACAGGTCCGGCCGCCAGTCGAACAGCAGCGTGGCCGTGCTCGGCGGCCCCGGCATCGGATAGCCCAGCAGCGCGTCGGCCTCGGTCAGCCCGCTGATGTCCAGGACGCCGGGCGCCTGGGAGCGCGACAGCCCGACCGCGACACCGACCGTGGCCGCCATGATCAGCAACTCGACGGTGGCGAAGCGCACGAACGGGCCGCCGTCCGCACCGAGCTTGGGCAGCAGGTGCTGGCGGTGCCACCAGCCGAAGCCGCCCAGGACGAGCAGGGCGAGCACCTTGACCTGCAGCAGGATGCCGTAGCCCGTACCCGACAGGTTCTCGATCGATCCGACCCGCAGCCACGCGTTGAGCAGCCCGGTCGCGGCGACCGCCCCGAAGCAGACCGCGGCGAGCGTGCTGAACCGGCGGGCGGCGAGCGCCAGCCCCGGCCGGTCCCAGCGCGCGACGAACGGCAGCATCGCCAGCCCGCCGACCCACAGCGCTGCGAAGAGGATGTGCGCGGCCAGGCTGGTCGTGGCGATGTTGTGGTCGAGCGACGACGCGGCGTGACCGGCGAACGCGGCCGGCAGCACCCCGGCGACCGCGGCCAGCAGCGCCACGACCAGGAGCCCGGGGCGGGTCGCCAGCCACGCGCAGCCGAAAATGATCAGCCCGGCGACGGCGGCGATCAGCTGGGCGCGCCCCTGCGCCACCGTCAGCGCGGTGTTGCTCAGGGCGGTCGCGCTGACCGCCGACACCGGCCTGCCCATCAGGTCCGCGGCGGTCAGCAGGATCTGCGCGGCCGCGAAGAAGGTCCAGACCAGCCCCAGGTACGCGGTTGCGCGCGCGAAGCGACGCGACGGCCCCGACAGCGAGCCGCCGGGCCCGCGGGGACTGAAGACCAGGGCCGCGATCAGCGCCCCGAGCGCCAGGACGGCGGCGCCCTCACCGATCAGCCGCGCGATCGGCAGCCCCCAGGCGACGGTCGCGCCACCGTCCTCGAAGGGCAGCTCCCCGTCCCCGGTGATGGCGTCGAGGTAGAAGCGCGGGTCGGTGAACACCTGCATGAACC
>CAKUMG010000884.1 GCA_934667465.1 uncultured Actinoplanes sp.
GTCGCCGGCCCGGTTGCGGGCGTGTGGTGGCGCCCCGGCGTCCGCGGGGGCCGGGAAGAGGTAGTCCTCCTCGGCCCGGTCCCGGGCCCGGGACCGGTTGCGATTCCGGGCGGCGGGCCGGGTGCCGGCCGCCTCCGCGGGCTCGCCGAGGGTGGCGCGCCGGGAGGCGGACTGGCGGGCGCCGACGACGAGGGCGACGGCGGCGAGCAGGCTGGCGACGATCGAGCTGATGAGGAGGGAGCTCGAACCGCCGACCAGACCCAGGACGAGCAGGATCACGGCGACGAGGATGAGCAGGAGGCTGGCTACGATCATGGCTCATCCCCGCCGCGGTGGAGTGGGAACGTGGGGGTGGCGGCGGGCCTCAGCGGCCCGTCTCGATGGAGTTGGCACGGCTGCCGCCGTAGGAACCGGCGAGGCCCGCGGCGGCGAGGCCGCCCGAGCCACCGACGGCACGGCTGCTGTCGGCGCGGGTCATCTCGGCCTCCAGGCCCTGGCCCCGGCCGTCGAGGTCGCGCAGCTGGCTCTCGAGGTAGGCCTTGAGCCGGGTGCGGTACTCGCGCTCGAACTGCTTCAGCTCCTCGATGTGCTTCTGCAGCGCGGTGCGCTTGGCGTCCAGGCCGCCCATGGCCTCCTGGTGCCGCTGGCGCGCGTCGCGCTCGAGGGCGTCCGCCTTGGCGCGGGCCTCGCGGGTGACCTCCTCCGCCTTGGACCGGGCGTCGGAGAGCAGCTTGTCGGCCTCCCGGCGCGCGTCGGAGACGTGGTCGTCCGCCGTGCGCTGGGCCATCATCAGCACGCGCAGCGCCTGCTGCTCGCCGTCGCCGCCACCGGCGGAGGCGGGAGCGCCCGGGCCCTGGGCCCGGACCTGCTCGAGCTCGGCCTGCATCTGACGCGCGGCCTGCTCGGCGGCGGTCTTGTCGCGGTTGACGCGGTCGAGCTGCGCCTTGATGTCGTTGAGCTCGGCCGCCAGGCGCGGGTCGGAGCTGGGGCCGGCCGGGGCGGGACCCCGTCCGCCGCGCTCGACCTGGGCGCGGAGCTCGTTGTTCTCCTCGATCAGACGGGCGAGCTCGCGCTCGACCTCGTCCAGGAAGGCGTCGACCTCCTCCTCGTCATACCCCCGCTTGCCGATAGGGGGTTTCTTGAAGGCGACGTTGTGCACGTCGGCCGGGGTCAGCGGCATCGAAACTCCTCGGGTCAGTTGCGGCCGCGTGGGGCGCAGCCGATCAGAGCGTCCGCGGTCAGGCGGACGCGTAGATCAGGCGCGCTAACACGAAGTTCAAAAGCACGAACAGGATAACCAGCAGGACCAGGGACGCCAGGTCCAAGCTCACGGTACCAATCCGAAGCGGTGGGATCACACGCCTCAACGCCTTGAGAGGCGGATCAGTGACGCTCCACACCGACTCCAACGCCGCCGAAGCACCCCTCCCCGGCTGCCAGCGGCGACCGTATTGCAGCACCGCACCCAGCACGAACCGGGCGAGCAGGGTCAGGAAGAAGACGTAGACGACCAGATAGATGATCTGCAACACGATCGACAGCACGGTTGGCGGGTCCCTCGTTAGGGGGTCAGCTCGGAGTGAAGAAGCCGCCCTCAGCGATCTTGGCCTTGTCCTCAGCGGTGACCTGGACGTTGGCCGGTGAGAGCAGGAATACCCGGTTGGTCACGCGCTCGATCGTACCGCGCAGGCCGAAGGCCAGCCCGGCGGCGAAGTCCACCAGCCGGCGGGCGTCGCCCTCGTCCATCTCGGTGAGGTTGATGATGACCGGCACGCCGTCGCGGAAGTGCTCGCCGATCGTGCGCGCCTCGCGGTAGGTCGTCGGGTGCAGCGTGGTGATCTGGTAACGCTGCTCGTCCTCGTAGGGCCGCTGGTGCACCTGCGGCTGCGGGACCGGCGCGATCGGCTCGGCGGCGGCATAGCTCGGCTCGGGTGCCGCGGCCGGCGCGGGCGGGCGGGTGATGGAACGCACGCTGCCGCGCTCCTGCTCCTGCCGGTCGAGGTCGGCGACGGCACGCTGCAGCCGGCCGCTGTTACCGCCCCGGTCGGCGGCGCGGGGCCGCGGCGGCGGCGGGGCCTCGTCGGCCTCGTCCTCGTCGTCGGCGTACTCGTCCGCGTAGCCGTAGCCGGGCTCGCGCTCCCGGTCCCGGCTGTGCGGGCGCTCACGCTCGCGGCCGCGGTAGGGCTCCTCGCGGTAGCCACGGTCGTCGTACTGGTCGTCCTCCTCGACGAGGCCGAGCCAGACCCCCGCCTTGCGCAGAGCGCTCATGCGATCACCGGACTTCCGGCGCCGAACCGCTCGTCCATGCCCCCACCTCCGTCAATGTGCGGCCCACACCCCCTGTGGTGCCGCGTCCCCCCTTGCACGGATTCCGTGATCTTCAAACCTCTCGACCCCGGCGCCCGCTTCACGACGCTGCGTCGTCGGGCGCGCCGGAGCGGTCGGCCCCGTTCCCGCACGTGCGGCACATGCCGCTTCCGGCCGGGTTCGGGTGGACCACTCGCACGACGCGCGAGAACAACACGTATGTAGTTTGCTGCCCGCCGCAAGGCTACCGCAGCGTGTTTCGCATCCCGAGCAAAGAAGTACCGATCCTGACGTGTGTCGCTCCCCGCGCGACGGCCGCCTCGAGATCGCCGCTCATGCCCGCCGAGAGGGTCGTGGCGCCCGGGTGGACGGCCCGCAGCCGCTCCGCGACGCCTTCGAGCTCGGTGAATGCGCGCAGCGGCTCCCAGCCGCGCGGCGCCACGGCCATCAGCCCGGCCAGCCGCAGCGTGCCGGAGCCGGCGGCCGCGTCCGCGATGCGCCACAGGTCACGGTCCGGATCGGAGCTGCCGTCGACCGCGCCCCCGCGGTCCGGGTCCCCGTCGATGCTCACCTGGATCAGCACGTCGAGCGGCCGCTCCCGGAGCCGGCCGGCCGCCGCGTCCAGGGCGCCGGCCAGGCGCAGCGAGTCCACCGACTCGACGACGTCCGCATAGGTCACCACGGACTTCGCCTTGTTGCGCTGCAGCTGCCCGACGAAGTGCCACCGGGGCGCGGCCCCCGCGGCGGCAGCCTCGGCAGCTTTCGCCGCGGGCAACTCCTGAACCGTGGTGTGGTGGCGCGGCAGGAAGATGCGGAAGGTGGTGCCCTGCCCCATCTCGCTGTCCACGAAGATGAAGCCTTCGGTCTGCTTGATGATGCCGTAAACGGTGGACAAGCCGAGGCCCGTGCCGCGCCCGTCCTTCTTCGTCGTGAAGTACGGCTCGAACACCCGCGCCAGCACCTCCGGCGAGATCCGGTCCCAGAAGATGGACCACCCCTTCGCGGGGAAGAAGGGCCGCCTCACCCTGG
>CAKUMG010000885.1 GCA_934667465.1 uncultured Actinoplanes sp.
CGATGCTGCGCGGCATCCAGTGCGTGCTGCTCGACCTCGGCCTGCCCGACGCCGAGGGCATCGACGGCCTGCGCAAGCTGCTGGCGGTCGCGCAGGGTGCGGCCGTGGTCGTGCTGACCGGCCGCTCCGACGAGCACCTGGGCGTCGCCGCGGTCGCCGAGGGCGCCCAGGACTACCTGGTCAAGGGGCAGGTCGACGGCGTCCTGCTGGCCCGGGCGCTGCGTTACTCGGTCGAGCGCAAGCGCGCCGACGAGAACACCCAGCGGCTGCGCGAGGCGGAGCTGCGCCAGGCCGAGTCGGCCCGCCTCGAGCGCGGCCTGCTGCCCCAGCCGCTGATGCGCACCACCGAGGTCGCGGTCCACACGTTCTATCGCTCCGGGCGGGCGATGGGCCTGCTCGGCGGCGACTTCTTCGACGTCGTGCAGGTCGGCGACGACAAGCTGCACGTGATCGTCGGCGACGTGTGCGGGCACAGCGTCGACGAGGCGGCGCTCGGGGTCGAGCTCCGGGTCGCCTGGCGCGCGCTGATCCTGGCCGGCGTCCCCGAGGACAAGGTGCTCGCGGCCCTCGAACAGGTGCTCATGACCGAGCGGCGGGCCCGGGAGGTCTTCGCCACGTGTGCGATGGTTTCGCTGGACCTGGTGGGTAACAAGATGACGGTACGCCTGGCGGGTCACCCGCCGCCGGTGCTGCTCTCCGGCGGCGCGACCGCCCCGGTGGCCGCGCGGACGGGCATCGTGCTCGGCGTGCGCCCGACACCCACCCCCGCAACCGACGTGGAGTTCTCCGGCGATGACTGGTCCCTGCTGATGTACACCGACGGCCTGATCGAGGGCCACACCGGCAACGGCAACGAGCGCCTCGACGTGGAGGGCCTCTGCGGCCTGCTCACCGAGCCCGCCGCGCACGAGGTGCCGCTGGCCGCGCTCCCCGCCTGGCTGGTCGGCCGCGCCGAGCAGGGCAACGGCGGGCCGCTCGCGGACGACGTCGCCATGCTGCTGATCTCCCGGGGCGGTGGCCGGTGAGCGTGTTCCAGCTCGGCCGCTGGACCCTGCGGCGCCGGGTCCTCGCCCTCTGCGTACTCGTCGGGGTGGTGTTGTCCCTGCTCGGCGTCGTGGCGGCGCTGACCGCGGCGGAGAGCAACCGCCGGGTCGACGACGTGATCGACCGGGCCAGCCCGATGCGGGCCTACGGCGAGCGGCTCAACACGGCGCTGGTCGACCAGGAGACCGGCATCCGGGGCTTCGCGATCAGCGGGCAGGAGGCCAACCTCCTGCCGTACGACCGCGGCCTGGCCTCGGAGCGCGAGCAGGTCGCCGCGATCGAACGGCTGCTCGGCGACGGCCCGCGGCACGACCAGATCCGCGCCGATCTCGCGATCGTGGGTCAGCGGATCCAGGCCTGGCACGCCCAGGTGGCCGATCCGACGATCGCGGCCATCCGCACCGAGGGGATCGCGGCGGGCCAGGAGCGGATCCGCGAGGGTGGCACGACCGAGTTCGACGCCGTCCGGGTCGCGATCGAGGACATGCAGCGCGAGATCGGCGTGATGCGGGCCGAGTCGGCGCGCGCGGCCCGCGACTCCAGCCAGCGGATGGTGGCCATCCAGGTGGCGGCCGCCGGCATCATCATCGTCGCGGGGATCGTGCTCATGCTGCTGCTCGACCGGCTGGTGGGCCGCCCGGTGACCGAGCTGGCCGCCCAGGTCCGCAAGGTCGCGAGCGGCGACTACGACCGGCGCATCGACGCGCAGGGCACCCCCGAGCTGCGTACCCTCGCCGAGGATGTCGACGGGATGCGGCGGCAGATCGCCGCCGAGCTGACCGAGGTCCGCGAGGCGCGCCAGCAGGTCGAGTGGGTCAACGATCAGCTCAAGCTGCAGACCGAGGAGCTGACCCGCTCCAACCGCGATCTCGAGCAGTTCGCCTACGTCGCCTCGCACGACCTGCAGGAACCGCTGCGCAAGGTCGCCAGCTTCTGCCAGCTGCTGCAGCGCCGCTACGCCGGCCAGCTCGACGACCGCGCCGATCAGTACATCGCCTTCGCCGTCGACGGCGCCCAGCGGATGCAGCGCCTCATCAACGACCTGCTCGCGTTCTCCCGGATCGGCAGGCTCACCTCCGGCTTCACCGACGTCGACCTGAACAAGGTGCTCGGCGAGGTCAAGTCGCAGCTCGAGCCGCGGGCCGGCGACGACGCCGAGATCCGCTGGCAGGACCTGCCCACGGTCGAGGGCGAGGAGCCGCTGCTTACCAACCTGTTCGTCAACCTGGTCGGCAACTCGCTCAAGTTCCGCCGCCCCGACGTGCCGCCGGTCATCACGGTCACCGCCGACCGCGACGAGGACGAATGGCGGGTCAACGTCCGCGACAACGGCATCGGCATCGAGGCCGAGTTCGCCGACAAGGTGTTCGTCATCTTCCAGCGGCTGCACGGCCGCGACGCGTACGAGGGAACGGGAATCGGGCTCGCGATCGTCAAGAAGATCGTCGAATACCATGGCGGCCGGATCTGGCTCGACCTCGAGGTCACCGAGGGCACCTCGATCTGGTTCACGCTGCCGCTGCTCGCGGGTGTGCCCGTACAGGAGAAACTGAAAGAGGTCACCACATCATGACCGGAGCCATCAGGGCGGACGGAACGCCGATCGAGGTGCTGCTCGTCGAGGACGACCCCGGCGACGTGCTGATGACGCAGGAGGCGTTCGAGGAGCACAAGGTCCGCAACCGGCTCACGGTCGTGTCCGACGGTGCCGAGGCGCTCTCCTACCTGCGCCGCGAGGGGCAGTACGAGAACGCGGTCCGTCCCGACCTGATCCTGCTCGACCTCAACCTGCCGCGCCGCGACGGGCGCGAGGTGCTCGAGGAGATCAAGAAGGACGACGTGCTCTGCCGGATCCCGGTGGTCGTGCTCACCACCTCGCAGGCCGACGAGGACATCCTGCGCAGCTACCAGCTGCACGCCAACGCGTATGTCACCAAGCCCGTCGACTTCGACCGGTTCATCTCGGTCATCCGCCAGATCGACGAGTTCTTCGTCAGCGTCGTGAAGCTGCCGCCGCGTGTCTGACGATCTGCTCGACCGGGTCGAGGGCCTGATCCGCGAGGTGGCGCAGACGATCGTGCTGCCGCGCTGGCGGCACCTCGGCACCGGCGAGGTGCACGAGAAGAGCCCCGGAGACCTGGTCACCATCGCCGACCAGGAGTCCGAGCGCGCCCTCACCGCGGGCCTGACCGCGCTGCTGCCCGGCTCGATCGTGGTGGGCGAGGAGGCCGTGGCCGCCGACAAGACCGTGCTGCGGCGGGTGGGCGACGAAGGCGCGGTCTGGATCGTGG
>CAKUMG010000886.1 GCA_934667465.1 uncultured Actinoplanes sp.
ACGCCGGCTGCGCAGCGCCACCCCGGCGACGGCCCGGCCGTCCACCCCGCAGCAGGCTCGCAAGCACCCTACCCGGACCCCGGCGAGGCCTCGCAAGACGCCGGGTCCGGCCCGGCGGAAGGCCGAGGACCCACGGCTCGCCTCCTACGGCTCCGGCGAGTGGGGCCGCGGCATGACCGCCCTCATCGTGGTCACGTTCTTCATCCTGCTGTTCACGGCGCTGTTTCTGAAGATCGAGTACGGCCGCGAGTTCAACACCGCGATCGTCTCCACCGCCTGCTCGCTCACCGACTGCTCCCGCGGCAGCATCGCGTTTATCGGCTGGCTGACGGCATGTGTGACGCCGCTCTACGTGCTCGTCGCCATCTGCTGGTGGAAGCGCTGGAACCTGGCCGGTCACATCGCCTGGAGCATCGTCGCCGTCGCCATCTGCTTCGTCAGCGTGATGTTCCTGCAGATCGATTACGACGACTCGCTGGTCGCCCTCTCGGCCGGTCCCGGTGGACCCGCGCTCCTGCACGGCATCAAGTGGGGCCTCGGCGCTTGGGCCGCGGCCGGCGGCAGCTTCCTCATCTGGTGCATCGTCGCCTCGGTCCGGGATACGAGGGTCCACCGTCGCCTGGCCACCGGGATGGTGGCGGCGGTGGTCCTGGTCGGTGGCGGGCTCTCCTGTGTCACGGCTCCCGAGCCGTTGCGCCACCTGATGACGACGCAGATCTTCCCCGACGGCACGTTCCGCGTGCAGCGAGACGCGCTGACCCGGATGTCGGGGACGGACCTGGTGGGCTGCGGCGGACAGTACGAGGGCTGCCTGCGTACGGCGGAACTCGAATTCACCACCGACGACAGCGACGCGGTCGTCCGGCTGGAGATCGTGACCATGCCCCATCAGGACGCGGCGTGGGACGTTCAGAAGGCGATCCCCGAGCAGACCGGGGACCCGACGACGATCCGGGTCTCCGACGTGAGGAGCGTCTACCTCGTAGTCGCAACGATCAGGCACGCCGACAACCGGCCGATCCAGGCCGGCGAGGAGAAATGGCTGCGCTGGCCCGCTCGCCTGCTCTTCTGGGCGTTCGACGAGTCGCTCGGCTACACCTACCGGAACTACGAGCCGCGCCCCTCCGACCGGTCGGCACCCCTGACGCCCTGACGGGGTCGGCTACCCTCCACAATCGATGGTCACGCGACTTGCTGTCATGCTGGGCGCGGGGTCGGCCTTGTTCGCCGGTACGCTCCTGCGGCTCGCCGCCGGCGACGAGTTCCGTGCCGGGACGGCCGCCGGTGTGTGCCGCCTCGGTGCGTGTGCCGCGGACGTCGTGGCGCTCGCCGGATGGTGCGCCGCGCTGGTTCCCACTGTGTACGGGCTCGCGTTCGCGGCATTGTTCCGCAGGATGGGCACCGTCGCTCGCGCGCTGGGAGCCGTGGGGGCGGGCCTGCTGGTCGTCGCGGTGGTGCCGTTCCTGCCGTGGTTCGACGGGGTGCCGTACGACGACACGGTCGGTGGCCCGGGCGGGGCCGCGTTCGCCCTGGGGCTGCGATTCGGGGCCGGGTCGGCGCTCGGGCTGCTGATCGCCGCCGGGCTCGCGTGGGTCGTGGCGCGCCGGACTCCCGTACGGGCCAGGGAGGTCGCGCTCTATGCGTCGCTGCCCCTGTTCCTGGTGGCCACGTTCGCCGCCGCCGAGGCCAAAGCGCTCCCGGATCCGCTGATGACCTGGGAGATCTTCCCCGAGCCGCGGCTGGACCTGCCCGGCGGCGTGCTCACCCGGCAGTCCGCCACCGACCTGGTGGGCTGCGAGGCGCTGTTCGAGGACTGTGACCGTACGGCCGCCTTCGACTTCTCCACCAGCGACAGCGAGGCGCTGGTGCACTTCCGGGTGATCGCGTTCGGCACCGAGGAGGCCGCCGGCCGGGCCGCCAGGCGCGGGGTCCCCACGCCACGCCCCCGGACCGAGGTGATCGTCGTCGAGCAGGCGGCGCGCTGGGTGCTCGTCTCCACCGTCCGGCTGGCCGGTGACCGGCCGGTGGTGCCCGGCGAGTCGCGGTGGATGCGCTGGCCGGCGGCACAGCTCGCGTATGCCTTCCACGACATCGTCGGTACGGGTGCCGGGGTGGCACCGCGTCGCTCGGCCGAGCTGGCGCCGAAGACGCCCTGAACAGGCCATGGACCGCTGGCCGATGATCCGTATCCTCGGTAGCCGATGGTGTCTCGACGGAAACGCAAGCATCTTCTGACCGCGCAGCGGGAGCAGTGGCTCAAGGAGCGCGACAAGCCTCAGCCGCCGGCCGGCGAACCCGCGCCTCCGCCACCGGCGGCGTGGACCTGGTGGGTGGCAGGTGCGATCGTGCTCGCCGGTGTCGTGCTCGCCGTTCTCGTCTGGTTCGTCTGGGCCCAGAATGTCCGGGACGCGACGCTCTCCGCCACCTGTGGATTCACCGGGTGCAACCCCGGCGCGACGGCCGTCGTCGGCTTCCTGTTCGCGCTGACCCCGTTCGCGTATGCGTCGCTGGGCAGGGGGCGGTGGGAGCAGGCCCTGGGGCCCGACCGGATCGCCTGGGCCGTGGGCGGGGTCGTGTCGCTGCTCATCGCCGCCATGTTCCTGGGCAACGGCGACGGCGAGTCCTTCCCCGGTCCCGGCGGGGCCGGGTTCACCCACGGGGCGCTGTGGGGGGTGATGGCGTACCTCGGCACGCTCGTCGTGGTCGGCCTCACCGCGATCATCGGGCTCAAGATCAACCGGGAGATCAGCACGCGCACGCTGGTCGTCCTGGGCACCGTCGCGATCGGGATCTGCGGGATCACGGTCGCGGCGACGGCACCGAAGAACGAGCTGCTGATGACGACGCAGATCCTCCCCGAGACCACCATCCGGGCCCAGGGCGACGTGCTCACCCGGGTCTCGGCCACCGACCTGGACGGCTGCGGTGGGCGGTTCGACGGGTGCCGGCGGACGGCGGAGTTCGAGTTCACCACCGACGACAGCGACGCCGTCGTGAAGCTGGAGATCGTGTCGTTCGCCGACAACGACCGGGCGTGGGACGCGTGGGGCGCGGTCCGCCCGCCGCGCGATCCCGCGGTTCTGCAGGAGGTGAACGTGACCGGCGAGTGGCTGCTGCTGTCGACGGTCCGGCACGGGGACGGCCGGGCGATCGCGGCCGACGAGGAGAAGTGGCTGCGGTGGCCCGCGAAGCAACTCGAATGGGCGTTCCGCGACGCGATCGGCTACAGCCTCACCTATGCGCCTGAGCCGTCGGCGACGGCGGCACCCCGGACGCCCTGACTCACCTGCAGACCGCTTGCGCGGCATACCTGCAGCCGCGGTCCTGCGAGG
>CAKUMG010000887.1 GCA_934667465.1 uncultured Actinoplanes sp.
CCACGTCGAAGATCACGTTGGCGAAGCTCGTCACGAGCGCGACCGCGACCAGCTGGCCGACCGTGAGCACGCCGGCTAGGTTCGCAAGCATCGTCAGGGCCGGCAGCGTCCACTCGGTGACGGCGCCCGCGCCCGGAAGGCCCGGGATGACCGTGTCGTCCACCGCCCCGCCGAACACCAGCGCCGCCACCAGCACCACCACGGACGTACTCACAGCCGCCGCCACCAGCGACGGGGTCCTCACCGCATCTCGCACGCCCGGCAGTCGCTGCCCGGCCCGCCCTGGTTCCCCGACGTGACGCAGCGCACGCCCACGCGCCTGTCCCCGGCCTCCGGCCGCCCCCACCCGGGATCGTAGAACGGCGCGCCGCCCCGACCGCCCCGTCATCCACAGGCGCGCGCCTCCCGGCCTCCGGCCGCCCCCACCCGGGATCGTAGAACGGCGCGCCGCCCCGACCGCCCCGTCATCCACAGGCGCCGGCGCGGTCCGGCTCTAGGCAGGCTCAAGGGCAGCTCCGGAAATGCTCAAGTTCGCGACCGTACGGCCGAATTGCGGGCTGTGCTGAGACTCGCCGACCGGAACTGGTGGATCTGGCCGGTCCTGGGCTTCGCCGCCAGTGTCGGCTACACGATGGCGCCCCCGGCCGCGGTCGTGTGGTTCTCCGCGGCCGGGTTCCTCGCCGCCGTGCTGACCGTCGCCGCGGTGCGGCGCAACCGGCCGGCGGACCCGGTCGCGTGGCTGGTGTTCGCCGCGGGCCATGTGGTGTGGGCGGCCGGCGACGTCCTGTACGCCGTGCTCACGCCGGCCGTGCCCGTGACCTATGCGCCTTCCTGGGCGGACGCGTGCTACCTGGCCGCGTACCCCTTCTTCGCCGTCGGTCTCTTCCGGCTGAGCCAGGGGCGGCGGCCGGCGCCGGGGCGGCTCGCCGACGCGGGCGTCACGTTCCTCGGGATCGGCCTGGTCTACTGGGTGTTCGTCGTGGGGCCGGTCGCGACCGACGCGTCGCTGCCGCTCGGCACCCGGCTCGCCACCAGCGGCTACCTGATCTCCAGCGTGGTGCTGATCGCGGCGGTCGGGCCGATGCTGGCCCGGTCCTGGCGGCGCACCCCGAGCGGGTGGCTGCTCGCGTTCGGCTCGGTCAGCACGCTCGCCGGCAACGGCATCACCACGTTCCTGCCGACGGTTCTGCCGGGCGCCGTGGTGTGGGGTTATGCGGCGTTCGTCTTCACGTACGCGTGCTGGGCCGGCGCCGCTGCGCACCCGTCCATGGCGGTCTCCGAGCCCGAGCGGGAGCGGACCGGGCCCGGCCGGCTCGTGCTGCCCGCCGCGGCCACCCTGCTGGTGCCCGCCGTCCTCTACCTCGAGGGCCGCCGCGGGCCGGACGACGTCGACCGGCTCGTCGTCGGGATCGGCTCGTCGCTGCTGGTGCTGCTGGTGATGGCCCGGTTCGTCGGGTTCGTGTCCCAGGTGCAGCGGCAGGCGCGGCAGCTCGAGCACCTCGCCCTGCGCGACACGCTGACCGCGCTGCCGAACCGCCGGGTGTTCGAGGAGCGGCTCGCCGCCGCCACGGGCGCGGGGGCCGGGCCGCACGTCGCGGTGCTCGACCTGAACGGGTTCAAGGACGTCAACGACCGGCTCGGTCACGCCGTGGGCGACCGGTTGCTGGAGATCGTGGGGTCGCGGCTGGCGGGTGCGCTGCGTACGGATGCAGGGGTTGACCCGGGGCTCACCGAGGGCCCGGCGGGGTGCGCGGGCGACGAGGAGACGGCGCTGGTGGCGCGGCTGGGCGGCGACGAGTTCGCCGTGCTGCTCACCGCGGGCGGGCCGGCGCGGATGGCGGAGGTCGCCGCGCGGATGGCCGCGGCGCTGCGGGAACCGGTGGAGGTCGACGGGCACGAGCTGCTCGTGTCGGCGGCGATCGGCAGTGCCGACGGGACCGGGATCACCGACCCCGGTGAGGTGCTGCGCCGCGCCGACCTCGCGATGTACGCGGCCAAGGAGACCGGCGGCGCGCGCCACCGGGCGTACACGGAAGATCTCGATCGGCACGCCGGCGAGGAGGCCCGCCTCGGCGCGGAGATCCGCACGGCGCTGGACACGGGGCAGTTCCGGGTCGTCTACCAGCCGATCGTGTCGCTGCCCGACGGGCGCGTGGTGTCGGTCGAGGCGCTGGTGCGGTGGGAGCATCCCGTACGCGGCTTCGTCAGCCCCGCCGAGTTCATCCCGGTCGCCGAGCACAATGGACTGGTCGTCGAGCTGGGCGCCTGGATCCTGCAGACCGCCTGTGCACAGGCCGTCGCGTGGCGTCACGAGTACGGCGACGCCGCGCCCGAGCGGATGTCCGTCAACGTCTCCGCGCGGCAGCTGGCCGAGCCGGGCTTCGCGGGCCTGGTCGCCGAGACCCTGGCCTGGACGGGCCTCGGCGCCCGGCACCTGACCGTCGAGGTGACCGAGACCGCGGTCTTCGGCGGCGGGCAGACGGTCCAGGCGGTCAAGGACCTGCACGAGCTGGGCGTGACAATCGCCCTGGACGACTTCGGTACGGGGCATTCGTCGCTCGGCCTCCTGCAGACCGTCCCCGTCGACATCCTCAAAGTGGACAAGACGTTCGTCGACTCGATCACGATGGCGGGCCGGCACGCCGTCATCGCCACGGCGCTGATCCAGGTCGCCTCCGGCCTCGGGCTGCTCGCGGTGGCCGAGGGCGTCGAGACCGCCGAGCAGGCCGCGGAGCTGCACCGGCTCGGTTACCGGCTGGCGCAGGGCTACCACTTCGGTCGTCCGGTGGCCGAACCGGACTTCCTGCTCAGGGGGCACGGGGTGGCGGCCGCGACCTGACCGGCGGTTCGTGACAGCGGTGGAACGGCTCTCTTCTATGATGCCCGCTACTACCGCACTCGAAGCCTTCCGAAAGGCATAGCCGTGGCATCGTTCCTCTCCCTCCTGGCCGGGCTCGTGGTCGGGGTGCTCGGCGGCTGGCTGATCTGGGGCCGCAAGGCCGCCCCGGCCCGGCCCGCCGCGCCGTCCGCCGAGGTCAGCCCGGCGTCCGCCGGCGTCGCCCCGGCACCGGCCACCCCGGTCGTTCCCGAGCCCCGTTCCGCGCCCGCCGACACCGAGCCGCAGGGGGAGGCCTCCTCCTCTTCTTCCACCGCCGCACCCGTCGCCGGTGCCTCGGTCGAGCCGCCGTCGTCGCCTGCCGTCTTCACGCCCGCCCCTGCGGCGCACGAGTCCGACGTGTCCGATGCGTCCGACGCTCCGGCCGGCTCGCCGGCCGCGGCTTCCTCGAACGGCGCCCGCCCGGACGCCTCCGACACCTCTGTTCCGGAC
>CAKUMG010000888.1 GCA_934667465.1 uncultured Actinoplanes sp.
CCCAGGTGTCGATGCAGGCAGTGTACGAAGTCCTCGGCGAGCCCGCGATCCTTTGCCACCGGGACGAGCCGACCGGCGGAGCCGCCGGCCGGGTCAGCCGAGGCGCCGGGCGCGTAGCACCACGTCGCGGGAGTGCGGGGAGGCCGACGGGGTGGCACGCGGGCGCAGCTCGTCCACCTCCACGATCCAGGCGTCGTCGAGGAGGGCGGCGACGTGAGCCGGCTGGTAGTAGGCGTAGGGGTCCGGGCTGTTCGCCGGCTGCGGCGGCAGGTCGGTCAGATCGTGGCCGACGTAGAGCAGCGTGCCGCCCGGCGCGACCGCCGCCAGGAGCGCCCGCAGCGCGGCATCGCCGGGCTGCCGCAGCAACGGGAAGAAGTGCGCGGTGACCAGGTCGAAGACGCCGGCCTCCGGCGGCGACACGGCCGGGTCGCCGAGCGTCCAGGTCACCCGCCCGGCGACGTCGGGCGCCGCCTCGGCGGCACGGCGCAGCGCGGTCTCCGCCGTGTCGATCGCGGTGACCTGCCAGCCCCGGCGGGCCAGCCAGTGCGCGTCGGCGCCCTCGCCGCATCCGAGGTCCAGGGCCCGGCCCGGCGTCAGGCCGGCGACCTCGGCGACCAGCACCTCGTTGGGGTTGCCGCTGAACACCTGGTCGCGGCTGCGGTACATCTCTTCCCAGAACGTCGTCTCCATGCCGACGACTCTGCCGCCATGATGGCTGCAAGAGCAAAGCTCCTTGCCGGAACGGCAAAAGTGGGGGGCCGCCGCCGCGGGCGGGGCCCGGCGGATCGACGCCGGCGGGCATACTTGGCGATCTTCCGGGATCGTGAGGTGGGGCGGGATGGGGATCTGGGCGCGGCCCGAGCTGTGGTGGCGGGCGCTGATCGTGGTGGCCGCGGCGGGCGGGTTGCTGACCGGGGACACGCGGCTCGCGTACTACACGACGCAGAGCAACCTGATCGTGCTCGGGTATTTCGGGGCGGCCGTGTACTGGATGGTCCGGCGCGGCTCGGCCGAGGCGGCGGCGCCGCGGCTGCGCGGGCCCGTGACGTTGTGGATCCTGATCACCGGGCTGGTGGCGCACTTCCTGCTCACGGGCGGCGAGAACCCGCTGCCGGGGCTGGTGGGCGGGGACCCGGCGACGCTGCTCGCGGAGTGGTCGACGTTCCTGGTGCACTACGTCGTGCCGGTCATGGTGCTCGCCGACTGGCTCGCCTTCGGGCCCCGGCGGGTGTCGCCGTGGCGGGACCTGCCGCTGTGGCTGATCTTCCCGCTGGGGTACGCGGTGGTGTTCCTGGTCCGCGGGGCACTGTTCCCGACGGTGCCGGTGCGATACCCGTACTTCTTCCTGGACCCGTCCGAGGGCGGCTATCCGGGGGTTGCGCTCTGGATCCTCATCCTGGGCGCGGGGGCGCTGGCGCTCGGGGCGCTCCTGCTGGGCTTCGACCGGCTGCGCGGGCGCGCGGGCAAGGGCGGGCACGCGGACGGGGACGGGCGAGGGCGAGGGCGCCGGGACGAGGACGGGCACGCGGGCGAGGGGCGCCGGGGCGAGGACCGGCGAACGGACGACGAGGTGCCCACTGCCAGGGAGCAGCGCTCGGCCGCGACGGGAGCGTAGACCGGGGCTCGGGGCGAGAGTGACCGCCTGCGAGGCTGGTGAAGGGCGACGGCTCCCTTGCGCGGGCCGTCCGATCGACAGGGGTGTGTTGTGAGCTTGGATGTCGCGCTCGCCGCGCCGCACCCGGCCGCGATCGAGGCGGGCAGGGCGGTCGTGGCGGCCGGGGGGAACGCGATCGACGCCGCGCTGGCCGCGGCCGCTGCGTTGACGGTGGTCTACCCGCATCAGTGTTCGATCGGGGGCGACCTGATCGCGGTGGTGCGGCCGGCGGGTGGGGCGCCGCGGGCTGTGCTGTCCGCGGGTGCGGCCGCGCGAGCGATCGATGTGGCGGCCTTGCGAGCGGGCGGGGAGCAGATGCCCAGGTCCGGGCCGCTGACGGTCACGGTGCCCGGGGTGGTTGCGGGGTGGGCCGCGGTGGCCGATCGGGGCGCGCGGTCGTCGTGGGGGGATCGGCTCGCGCCCGCCGTCTCGCTGGCCGCGGACGGTGCGCCGGTCAGTGCCGGGCTGGCGCGGGCGATCCGTTCCGGCTCCGACGTCATCGCGGCCGATCCGGGGCTGTCCGCGCTGTTCGCCGGGGTCACCGGGAGCGCCGCCGTTGCCCGGGCCGCCGGGATCGGCGAGGGCAGTGACGGGGTCGGCGAGGGCAGTGACGGGGTCACCGAGGGCGGAGTGCTGGTGCAGCCGGCGCTTGCTGCTTCGTTGGCGGAGATCGCGCGGGACTGGCGGAGCTTCTACCGGGGGGAGCTGGGTGAGCGGCTGGCGAGCGGGTTGGCGGCGCTCGGGTCTCCGCTGACCGTGGATGACTTCGCGGCGCACGAGGCGGAGGTGGGTGCGCCGCTGACGGCAACGGCGTACGGGGCCACCTGGTATGCGGCGCCGCCGCCGAGTCAGGGTGCGACGTTCCTTGCCGTGGTCGGGGCGGGAGATCTGCTCACCACGGCACGGCGGGCTCAGCTGGCGCGGGATGCGCTGCTGGGCGATCCGCGTACGGGGGCGGTTGATGTCGAGGGGTTGCTGTTGCGCTCCGCACGGGATGTCGCGCCGGGCGCTGCGGGGCCGCGGGCTACGGGTGACACCGTGGCGGTCACGGCGGTCGACGCGGAGGGGACGGCGGTCACGCTGATCCAGAGCGTGTTCCAGAGCTTCGGGTCCGGGTTGCTGGAGCCCGGGACCGGGATCGTGCTGCACAACCGCGGGTCGATGTTCAGCCTCGATCCGGCGCATCCGGGACGGCTCGCGCCCGGGGTCCGGCCGCCGCACACGCTGTGCCCGTCGATCGCCGTGAGCGGGGACACCGTGCTAGCGCTGGGGTGCCAGGGCGGTCGGTCGCAGCCGTGGATCCTCGCCCAGGTCGCGGCGGACGCGCTGACCGGCGACGACCCGGCCGCCGTGGTGGAGCGGCCGCGATGGGTGATCGGCAGCCGCGACGTCGGGCACGAGCGGGCCACATTGGTGCTCGAACCGGGGCTGCCGGCGTCGCTCGCGGGGACCGCCGACGAGCTGGGGCTGCGGGTGGCCACCACGGACGGGCCGCACGACGACGCCGGGCACGTGCAACTGGCGCGGCTGCGGGCCGGGACCCTGAGCGCGGCGAGCGACCCCCGCGCCGACGGGACCGCCGCCGTACTGTGACCCGCCGCGGGGCAGCGCAGCGCGGGGCGGGACAGCGCAGCGCGGGGCGGGACAGCGCAGCGCGGGGCGGGACAGCGC
>CAKUMG010000889.1 GCA_934667465.1 uncultured Actinoplanes sp.
TCCGCGCCGCCCTTCGCTCCCTCCGCGCCGCCCTTCGCTCCCTCCGCGCCGCCCTTCGCTCCCTCCGCGCCGCCCTTCGCTCCCTCCGCGCCGCCCTCGCAGATCGAGACGTACGCGCCGCCGCCCGACCCGACCGTGACCGTGCCGCCCGTGTGGGGGCCCGCACCCGGGCAGGGCGGCTGGCAGCACCCGGGCGCCGGGCGGGCGCCCGGATGGGAGCAGGCGCCGCCGCTGCCGCTGCGCCAGCCCCGGCGGATCCCCGTGATCGAGGTGGCCATCGCGGTGCTGCTGCCGCCGATGACCTGCTCGATCGGCGGGTGGGTCTACTTCGTGTACGCCGGGGTGCAGCGCGCCCAGCGCCGGCAGTTCGCGTTCGCCGGCTGCTACCTGCTGCTGCTCGGGATCAGCGTCTTCCTGCTGCTCGTCGATCCGGCGCCGCCCGATGCACCGCAGATCAACGACGTGGAGGTGTTCGGAGTCCTGACCGCGATGGCGTCGGTCTGCGCCTCGGCGATCCACGGCGGCATCCTCGCCTCGCACCCGGGCGACAGCCGCTACCGGCGGATGCTGCGGGCGCAGGCCCAGCAGTACGCCGCCTACTACCCGCAGCGCGCGGCGCAGTGGGGCCTGGGCCGGCCCGACATCACCCAGCGGCTCGACGACGGCGGCGTGGTCGACGTCAACAACGCGCCGGGGTTCGCGCTGGCCGAGGTCCCAGGGATCACCGCGGAGGCGGCGCACCGGATCGTGCTCGGGCGGCTGCACCGGCCGTACCCGGACCCGGGCGAGCTGGTGCGGCGGGGCCTGCTCACCCAGGCGGGCCTGCGCCGGGCGCGGAGCTGGCTGGTCGCGCTGCCGTCCGGGGCGCCCGCGACGGGTTCGCCGGTGGGGCACCCCTCGGCTCCCGGCTACTGACCCCGGGCCCCGGCGGCCGAACGGCTAGTTGTGACCCCCGGGCCTCCGGGGGGTGACGTCAACGGCTGCCCGGCGGCGTGACCCCCGGGCCACCGGGGCGGCGTCAACGGCTGCCCGGCGGCATGGCCCCTGGGCGACCGGGCGGCATGACCCCCGGGCGACCGGGCAGCGTGGCCCCCGGGCGACCGGGGTGGGTGCCGTCAGCGGCTGCCGGCGGCGGCGAGCTGGCGACGGGCCACGTATTCCACGAGGTCGATGAGGACGTTGCGCGCGGCGACCTGGTCGCGGGCGTCGAACTCGACCACCGGGACGTCGGGGTCGAGATCGAGGGCGCGGGCCACCGCGTCGGCGCCGAACCGGCGGTCGTCGAAGACGTTGACCGCGACGACGAACGGGGTGCCGCGCTGTTCGAAGTAGTCGATCGAGGGGAAGCAGTCGGCGAGCCGGCGCGTGTCGGCGAGGACGACGGCACCCAGCGCGCCCTGCGACAGCTCGTCCCAGAGGAACCAGAAGCGGTCCTGGCCCGGGGTGCCGAACAGGTAGAGCTGCAGATCGTCGGTGATCGTGATGCGACCGAAGTCCATCGTGACCGTGGTCGTGCTCTTGCCCTCGACCCCGGCGGTGTCGTCGGCGCCCTCGACGCCGGTCAGCACCTCCTCGGTCTGCAGCGGCCGGATCTCGCTGACCGAGCCGACCATGGTGGTCTTGCCCGCACCGAACCCGCCGGCGATGAGGATCTTGAGCGCGACCGGGATGCGCGAGCGCGCGCCGTCGCGGTCAGAGCGCACGGAGTCCATTGACAACCGCCTTGAGTACGTCGACGTCGTGCGGCTGGGAGGCCGCGGGGGGCTCGTACAGCGAGATGAGGCCCGCAGAGCGTAGATCACCGAGCAGGACTCGCACGACCCCGATCGAGAGGTCGAGTTTGGAGGCTAGTTCCACGACGGACATCGGCTCCCACGCCGCGCCGACGATCGCGTGATGTTCCGGCTGGAGTGTCGCCGGCAGCGGCCCCTCCGGGATGGTGGCCACCACGAAGGCCACCAGGTCGAACTCGCCGCCGGACGGGGCCACCCGCCCCTGCGTCATCGCATAGGGGCGCACGACCGGCCCGGCGTCCTGGTCGAGCCAGTCGTGCGGCGCACGCCTCGGATCAGTGGGCATCGGTCGCGGTGAGCCGGTCGGGGGCGTCCATCGTCTGGCCCACCCGCGTCACGAGCATGGCCATCTCGTAGGCGACCAGCCCGAGGTCGGCGTCACTGTCCGCGAGAACCGCGAGACAGGCGCCCAGCCCGGCCGCGGTGACCAGGAGGAACGCCTCCTCCATCTCGACCACCGTCTGCCGGACCGGACCGGCCTGGAAGTGCCGGCTGGCGCCCTTGGCGAGGCTCTGGAACCCGGCGGCCATCGCCGACAGGTGCTCCGCGTCCTCCCTGCTCATGTCCGCCGAGGCGCCCATGAGCAACCCGTCGGCCGAGAGCACCACCGCCTGCTGCGCCTCCGGCACCCGCTCGACGAGATCGTCGAGGAGCCAGGTCAGGTTCGCGCTCTGGTTCGTCGTCTGTGCCACTTATGCGTCCTTCTCCGGCCGAGGGATCTCGTGCTGCTCGTCGGGCATGCCATCGCTCGCCACCGCGGACGGGTCCACGGTCGGGAATGTGACGGTAGCCGCCTCCGACCACGTCGGCTGCCCTGTGGTCCGTTCTTTGTCACTTGCGCCGGGACGGTCGTCCCCCTCCCCGGCGATTGCCTCACTACCCGCATTGGCGCGCTTACTATCCGGTGCGGCGCCGGTTGTACGGCCGGGGTTCCCGCCCGGCTTGCCACCGGTGAGCCCGGCCGCCGCCCGGCGGCCCCGGGTCGTGCCCTGCTGGAGGGCGCTCATCAGGCTCCGGACCTGCTCCGGCGAGCGGGTCGTGGCGGCCTCGGCCCGCTCGACGAACGGGCCGCGCAGCTGCGGGGCCAGATTCGCCTGACGCACCCTACGCGGGAGGAGGCGCTCGTCCGCGGGCGGCGCGCCGTCGGGGCTCTGTCCATTTGCGACTTCTGCCGGGGCCTCGGGCCGGTCCGGGGCGGCCGGGGCGCGGGGCGGGGTGACGATCTCGGCGGTGGGCGCCAGGTCGATCGTGGGGACCGGGTCGACGGGGGCGGCGGGGGCGGCCGGGGAGATCGGCGCCGGGCCGCGCTGCGCCGGGATCCGCGGCGGCTCCAGGAACGCCGCGGGCAGGGCACCGCCGGAGGGCCAGTCCACGTCGAGGTCGTCGCCGGGCGCCGCGGGCGGGGTGGCCGGGACAGCTGGGGCAGCCGGACCTGAGGGCGGCGCGGCCGGAACCGGGGGCGGGGCTGCCGGAACCGCGGGCGGTGCCGCCGGAGCCGGCGGGCCGGTGAGCGGGGGCGGTGCGGTGAGGT
>CAKUMG010000890.1 GCA_934667465.1 uncultured Actinoplanes sp.
CGGAGCTGCACCGCGACGACGTCACGTACCTGCTGGTGCCCTGAGCCCAGCCCTGCAGGACAACCCGGCAGCCGCGTGCGGAGGGTGACCACGCAGCTCGCGCGGCGTGAGACCCGGCTCGCCGGCGATCCACGTACGGAGAAATGCTCTTAATCGGCGAGTCGTGCCGGGAACCCTCCCGTCGCGATCGGGCCCCAGCGGTCGATCGTGATGCGGATGAGCGACTTGCCCTGGTCGCGCATGGCCTGGCGGTACTCGTCCCAGTCGGAGTGCTCGCCGGCGATGACCCGGAAGTATTCGACGAGCGGTTCGACGGAGTCGGGGAGGTCGATGACCTCGGCGGTGCCGTCGACCTGGACCCAGGCGCCGCCGAAGTCGTCGGAGAGCACGCAGACGCTGACGCGCTCGTCGCGGCGGATGTTGGCCGCCTTGGCGCGCTCGGGGTACGTCGAGATGACGATGCGGCCCTCGGCGTCGACGCCGCAGGTGTTCGGCGAGGACTGCGGGCGGCCGTCGCGGCGCGTGGTCATCAGGATCGCGTGGTGGCGCGGGCGGATGAACTCGAGCAGTTCCTCGCGGCTGACCTGCGTGTTCGTGGCGATGGTGCGGGGCATGCTTTCCTCACAGTCCGGGTGCGGTGACGTGCGACGTGGTGCCCTGCGCGGCGGCGTCGACCTGGACGGCGCCCGGGTGGCCCTCGGCCTGGTCGGCGGTGACCGCCGCGCCGATGATGCCGGCGTTGTTGAGCAGCGTCGCGACGGCGATCGGGGTGCGCACGTCGACGTGCGGCAGCCACTTCTCGGCCTTCTTGCTCACCCCGCCGCCGACGACGAACAGCCGCGGCGACAGCAGCATCTCGACGTGCCGCAGGTAGTCCTGGACCCGGCCGGCCCACTTCTCCCAGCCGAGTTCCTCCTGTTCACGGGCCCGGTCGGAGGCGCGCAGCTCCGCGTCCTTGCCGTCCAGCTCCAGGTGGCCGAACTCGGTGTTCGGGATCAGCACGCCGTCGAGGAACAGCGCGCTGCCGATGCCGGTGCCGAACGTCAGCATCATGACCAGCCCGCGGGTGTCGTGCCCGCCGAACGCGACCTCGGCCACGCCGGCCGCGTCCGCGTCGTTGAGCACGGACACCGGCTTGCCGAGCCGGTCGCGGAACAGCTCCGCCGCGGGCGCGTCGACCCACGACTTGTCGACGTTGGCGGCGGTCCGGGTCACGCCGTCGACGACGACGCCCGGGAAGGTCACGCCGACGCGGTCGAAACCGTCGAACTTGGCCGCGACCTCCGCGACCGCTTCGACCACGCTGGTCACGTCCGCCGGTTGCGGGGTGGGCACCCGGAAGCGTTCGGCGAGCAGCTCGCCACGTACGGGATCCACCAGCGTCCCCTTCACGCCGGACCCGCCGATGTCGATGCCGAGGATGGCCATTGCTCTACTCCGTCTCCGGTGGGTTTCCGATCTGTGTACCCAAGCACACCCCTTGGTGAATCGTTTATCGGCCCGCCATGCTCGCCCGGCGGGGTCAGCGTGGGAAGGTGCACGCCGTCGACCCGCACGCCGCCTCGCGCGACGAGGTGATCGAGGCGTGGCTGCCGCTGGCGCGCCACCTCGCGCACCGCTACTCCGGGCGCGGCGAGCCTGCCAGCGACCTCTTCCCAACCGCGAGACCAGTACATAGGTACGTGGATCGTCCCCGCACAACCGCAATCAATCACCGGCCGCGTCTCACGCCGCGCGAGCTGCGTGGTCACCCTCCGGTCGCGGCCGCCGGGTTGTCCTGCAGGGCTGGGCTCAGGGCCGGTGGCGGAGGCGGTGGAGGGGGATGACCGGGGCCGGGGGCGGGGGGAGCGGGGGCAGGCCGGGGTGGGCGCGGTAGGCCGCGGTCACGGTGTCGTGGTAGTCGCGGCGGATGCGGGCCGTGCCCTCGGCGAAGGCGCGGCGGGCGCGGGCGGCGCTGGCGGGCTTGGCGACGTAGGTCCAGGCGGGGCCGGTGTCGAGGGTGACGGCGGTGCGCAGGTAGTTGCCCTCGCGGGCGTCGAGGGCGGGCAGGGCCTCGTCGGGGACGGCGATCGCGACGCCGGGCACGGCGGCTCCGGGGGCGGGTTCGACGGTCAGGAAGAGGACCTGGATCGCGGGGCGGAGGCCGGTCGCCGGGTCCTCGTACGAGACGACCGGGTCGGGTGCGGTGTTGTCGGTGCACACGTTCCAGGTCAGGGTCCAGCCCGGGAGGCGCGCGAGGGTGTGGTCTCGGCCGGTGATCGGTGGGCGGCCGATCAGGGCGGCGATCGTGGCGGGGACGGCGAGGGAGCCGTACGCGAAGATCATCGATGGGAGCCGTTCGCGGAGATCATGGGCGGGCGTGCCGGCGGTGCAGGGCGGTGAGCTCGCCCAGCGTGGCGGCGACGAGGTCGCGGCGGTCGGCGGGGAGGGCGGCGGCCAGGCGGTCGATGTCGGTGGCCAGGGGCTGCAGGGCGGTGACGACGGCCGCCTCGGCGCGCGGGGTGGCGGTGACGATCTGGCGGCGGCGGTCGCCGGGGTGGGCGGTGCGCTCGGCGTACCCGGCGGATGCGAGGCGGGTGACGAGGCCGGTGGCCGCGCCCGAGGTCAGGCCGAGCATGCGGCCGAGTTCGACCGGGCCCAGCGGCGCGACGAGCAGGTGTTTGAGCGCCACGTAGTCGGAGGCGGTGAGGCCGAGGCGGCGGGCGACGGCGGCGTCGAGCTCGGCGATCGCGGTGGCGAGGTGGTGGATCGCCCACGGGAGTGCTTCTTGCGGCGGCACGCCGACAAGCCTACGGTAGCTTAGAAACTAAGCGACCTGGGAGGCTTGTCGTGGACGGAGAGCGGTCGGTGGCGCTGGCGGCTTCCTGTGCGGCCTTCGTGGCGGTGCCCAACCTGGGGGCGCTGCTCGGGCCGGGGGAGCGGACCCGGCGGTACGACACGGTGGTCACGCCGCCGTCGTACGCGTTCGTGGTGTGGGCGCCGATCTTCGCGGGCGCGATCGCGAACACCGTGGGGCAGTGCCTGCCGTCGGGGCGGAGCCGGGCCGTGAGCCGGGCGACGGGCTGGCCGCTGGCGGGCGCGTACGCGATCAACACCGCGTGGTCCGTGGCCGCGCAGACCGACCGGTTCCGGGCCACGCCCTATCTGCTGCCCGCCGCGGCCGCCTGCGCCGCCGTCGCGCACGCGCGGGTGCAGCGGGTCGGCGAGCCGGGGACGGTGACGCCGGTGAGCACCGGGCTGCTGCTGGGGTGGACCTCGCTCGCCGGCTTCGTCAACGCCGTGGCCGTGGCGCGGCCGGGCCGGGGGGTCGCCACGGCCGGGC
>CAKUMG010000891.1 GCA_934667465.1 uncultured Actinoplanes sp.
CCGTCACCCGCGGATGCCCGGACGCCGCCGCGATCGCGTCCAGCTCATCATTCAAGAGCTGCGCGGGCGGGTAATCCCCGTCACGCTCCAGCATCAGCGCCGGCGGCTGCCGCCGCGCACACAGTTCGGTCAGAAGTGCGAAAACCTCCGCCGGCACGGCGGCGGTGTGCGTGTCGTGGTAGATCCCGTCGTGCGAAACCCCGCCGGCCACATGGCAGTACGCGATCCGTTCGAGCGGGATCCGGTCGAACAGCGCGGCCGGATCGGTGCCCCGGTTGAGCGCGTTCGCGTAGACGTTCGCCACCGCGCGCAGCAGCAATGCGTCAGTCTGTTCCACGATAGAAGTAAGGAAGGCACCCTCGTCCAGCGAGTCGTCCGGCCAGTCGAAGAGCGCCGCGATCGGCTCCAGGGCGAGAGGCACGTCAAGTTCCGCCTGCGTACGCCGCACATTGCGCACCACCGCATCCACAGCCTCCCGCGTCCGGGGCAGCGGCAGCAGGTGCCCCGCCTCGACCCCGCCCGCCCGCACGAACGCGATGTGCTCACTGACCAGCGGCGCGTCCAGCCGGCGCGCGACGGCCGCGAAGTGCTGCACCCGTACGGGATCGACGGGTTCCGCCCCGCCCAGCGACAGCCGCACCCCGTGCGGGACCACCGCCACACCCCGCGCCCGCAGCCCGGCGAGTCCCGCGGGCAGGTCGCCCACCGCGGGCACCGACTCCGCGACCACCTCGGCGAACTGCAGCCCCGGCAGCCCGGCGACGTAGCCGGCGATCTCAGGCCGCCACCCGATGCCGACGCCCCGCACGGCGGGGATCATCCGCCGCACCCTCCGCCGCCACCGCCGCCGCCGCCGCCGCCGCCGTCGCCCCCGCCGCCACCGCTGTCCCCGCCGCCGACGTAGCTCCCGCCTCCGTCGCCGGTGGCCGTCGCCTGGCGCTGCACCTCGGCCTCCGCGGCGAACGCCGGGTCCATCGCGTACAGCGAGGCCGCGCCGTAGAGGGCCACCCCCATCGCCGCCCCCGACGCGCCGTACGTCGCATAGGACGGGGACTCGCTCGGGGCGAGGTAGCTGTGCTGGCGGCGCAGGCCGGCCATGCCCTTGCGGGCGGCCGTGGTCGCGTACCGCCGGCCCTGTCGCAGCAGCCAGATCGCGACGGCGGTGGCGATCAGCGCGAAGAACAGCCACAGGACGGGCTTGTCGTTCGCGAGCCCGGTGACGAACCGCGTGACGCCGACCAGCAGCAGCCCGAACCCGGCCGCGACCCACAGGTTCGCCGACCGGACCGCGGACGGCGCGACGGCCAGCCCGTCGCGCTCCAGGCCGGTCCGCAGCTGATCGAGAGCGGACCGCACGTACTGGTCGTCCAGCAGCGTGCGCCCGCGCACCCGCCGCCCGGCCGCGTTGTGGATCGCGTTGTCCAGCGGCGTCACCCCGGCGGGCAGCGGCCCGGTCTGCGCCAGCGTCTTTCCCGGACCGCTGCCGACCGCGCCGGCCGCGCGCAGCCCGCCCAGCGCCGCGTACAGGGCCAGTTTGTCCCCGCCGTTAAGATAGGCGACCTGCTGGGGCCCGAGCGTGGCGACGCTCGCGTGCGGGTCGCCGGCGAACAGGTACCTGCGGTGGACGGCGGCCAGGACGACCACCGCTACGAGGAGGGCCAGGTAGAGGGCTAGGAAGAGCGGTCCGGGGATGCCCCAGGTGTCCGTGGTCATGCTGTCCACCTCCCACGATGCGCTGGCCCTCATTGTGCAGGTCAGCGCAACCGCACCGCGCCCTCCACCACGTCGAGCACCCGGCTGAGCTCGCCGGCCGGGCGGCCGGTCGCCAGATGCAGGACGAGGCCGTCGTACGCGAGCTCGAGGAACTGGGTCAGCACCTCCACCGGGACGTCGTCGCGCAGCACCCCCGCCTCACGCTGGCGTTCGAGGCGCTCCCGGGTGGCGCCGGCGATCGCGGCCGAGCGCTCGGCCCACCGCTTGGCGAACTCCGGGTCGGTGCGCAGCCGCCGCGACACCTCCAGCTGACTGCCCAGCCAGCCGGCCGTGTCGTTGCTCGCCCCGGCCCGTTCGAGCAGGTCACGCATCACCTGGACGAGCCCGTGCCGGCCCACCGTCTCGACCATCGCGGCCGCGTCGTCCTCGGCGACGGCCAGGAACAGCGACTCCTTGTCCCGGAAGTGGTGGAAGATCGCGCCGCGGGACAGCCCGGTGGCCTCCTCGAGCCGGCGCACGGTCGCGCCCTCGTAGCCGAAGCGGGCGAAGCAGCCCCGGGCCGCCCCGAGGATCTCGTGGCGGCGGGCTTCGAGCTGGTCCTGGCTTACCCTGGGCACGGAAACGATGGTGTCACGCCGGTTCGGGGCGCTGCAATCCGTACGTACGGCTTGAGTTAACGCCCCCTTGACACGCGCGGGCTGTTGGTGCCGGTATTCACTCACGTAGAGTGCGCGGCGTGCCCCTCGTCTTGCTGGCCTTGGACGACACCCTGCTCGACCGCAGCGGTGCCTTCAAGCTGTGGGCGAAAGGCTTCCTCGACGAGGTCGGCGCGCCGCAGGCGGACCTCGACTGGCTGCTGTCGCTGGACGCCGACGGGCTGACCAGCCGCTGGGACCTCGCCGACGCCGTCCTCGAGCGCTACCGGCTGGGCATCCCGTCGATCGACATGGTCGAGGAGCTGCACGAGGGCCCGCTGGCGTACGAGCGTCTCGACCCGCTCGTCGCCTGCGCCCTGCAGATCGCGGGGGACGCCGGCTGGGTGCCCGTGGTCGTCACCAACGGGCCGCACGAGCAGCAGGAGAGCCGCATCAGGCGCACCGGGCTCGACCGCTACGTCGCCGAGTGGGTGATCTCCGGCGAGGCCGGCGTCAGCAAACCCAACCCGCGGATCTTCGCCCTCGCCGCCCAGCGCGTCCGCATGCGCCTCGGCGGCGCCTGGATCGTCGGCGACAGCCCCGAGGCCGACATCGGCGGTGCTGCGGCGATGGGGCTGCCGAGCGTGTGGCTGCATCGCGGGCGGGAGTGGATCGACCAGCGGTTCGCGCCGACGCGGGTGGTCGGCAATGTGATTCAGGGGTTGTCGGCCGTCATGGCCCGCTGAGGATCAAGGCGATGTCGTAGCGGGGTGGGGGTACGGACCGCTGCTCCCGCCGAGGGCCCACCACCCGCAGCCAGGGGCCTGGCGGCCCCAGAACGGCTCCGGCCGCCGCCGGCTGTGCTCCTGCAGCGGGTCACCGACCGCGACAACCCCTACGGTCGGACCCCCGCACAACGCGCCGAGATCACCGAGTACGTCCGGACCGTCGAACCCCTGCTCCGCCGTGGC
>CAKUMG010000892.1 GCA_934667465.1 uncultured Actinoplanes sp.
GAACTGCTCACCGCGCTCGGCACCAACGCGGAGATGCGCTGGTCGGCCATGGCGGACCAGGGCTACCTGGTCCCGATCGACCGCTTCTTCGTGCGCAACCACACCAGCACGCCGATCATCGACCCGGCCGGCTGGACGCTGCGGCTGACCGGTTCCGGTCTGCGACGAGGACCGGTCGATTACTCGTACGCGCGATTGCGCCGCTTCCCCTCGGAAACGCTCACGTCCGCCGTCGAATGCGCCGGCAACGGCCGCAGCTTCTTCACGTCACAGCAGGGACAAACCGTCTCCGGCACCGCCTGGAAGCTCGGTGCCGTCGGCGTGGCCCGCTGGCGCGGCGTGCGGCTGTCGACCCTGCTGCGCCACGCCGGCCTCGCCCGCGACGCGGTGGACCTGATGCCCGCCGGCCTCGACCCGAACTACGTGACCGGCGGCGTCGACCTCGGGCCGGTCCGCCGCCCGCTGCCGCTGCGCAAGGCCCTGCACGACGTCCTCATCGCGTACGAGATGAACGGCGAGCCGCTGCCGCCGGACCACGGCGCCCCCGCCCGCCTGGTCGTGCCGGGCTGGATCGGCATCTCCTCGATCAAGTGGCTGGGCAGCATCGACGTCGCCACCGAGCCGCTCTTCTCCCCCTGGAACACGCAGTTCTACCGGCTCTTCGGCGCCGCGTACCCGGTCGAGGGGCAGCCCTTCGACCGCCAGGTGGTCAAGAGCGCCTTCGAACTGGACCAGGGCGCCACCCTCCCGGCCGGCCGCACCACCCGCCTGCGCGGCCGTTCCTGGTCGGCCCACGGCGCCATCGCCCGCGTCGACGTCAGCACCGACGGCGGCACCACCTGGCGGCGCGCCCGCAAGGTCGGCGGCAGCGAGGGCGCGGCGTGGCAGCGCTGGGAGCTCGACTGGCACCCCGCGGCGGGCTCGCACGAGCTGCTCGCCCGGGCCACGGACGTCCGCGGCAACACCCAGCCCGACGCCACGGTGCACAACGAGCTCGGCTACCTCTTCGACGCCGTCGTCCGCCACCCGGTCACCGCCGTCTGAGCCTCCGGGCGCTCCACGCTCATACCGTGGGGCGCCCCAGGTACGTCAGCACGCCCGCGTCCGCGACCGGGATCTCGGTGAACCCGAGCCGGTCGTAGAACGCGCGCGCCTGCACGTTCGCCGTCAGCATGCTCAGGTGCACGGCGGGCGCGCCCGCCTTGGCCACGGCCCCGAGGAACGCCTCGATCAGCCCCCGGCCGTAGCCCCGGCGCTGATAGGGCGGCAGCAGGTCGATGTGCAGGTGCGCCGGGAAGTCCGCGACCTCCGGCACGATCATCCGCTCCGGCCGGTAGCCGAGCGCGACCATCTCCTCATGCCGGTCCCGCGGCGGGTCGGGCGGCCTCGGGTACCGGGTCGCGAACACCGGCTGCCATTCCGCGCCCCAGCGGCGTACGAAATCCTCGGTGTCCGGCGTCCCCACCACGTAGCCGACCGCCTCACCGCCGTCATCGACCACGAACGTGACCTCCGGGTGCAGAATCGCGTACGGGGCGGCGAAGAGATCACCCATCAGCCGGTCGGAGCGGTAGACCCCCCGCGCGTCCGCCCCGGCATCGGCGGTCCGCACGCAGATGTCGTAGAGGGCTTCCAGGTCGCCGGATCGGTATGCACGAATCTCCGCCACGGCAGAATCCTAAGCCCGCAACCTCTCCCGTACGGCGAAGCGTTGCGCCACGACCCGGGTGTCATCGTCCACAGTGAACGTGGCGTCTTTCAGCCAGCCCCGGTAGTCGGCGCCGTGCCAGAACTCCTCGTGCCCGGCCCGCCACTCCGCCACCGTCGCGTACCCCTCGCCCTCGTCCCGGGCGTGCACCACGTCGACGTCGCCGAGCCGCATCACCCGCACCTCGGTCAGCTCGATCACCGCGACGGGCCGGCCCGTCGAGTCGACCACCACCGACCGGTCGCCCACCCGCGGCAGCGGCTCGCCCTCGATCTCCCGGTCCTGCAGCAGCCCGGTGGTGGTCGTCTTGCTCCCGTCGAGCACGGCGGCGACGAGCCGGTCGCGCAGCGGGCCGGGGAACGCGAAATGACACTCGGGCAGGTCGTCGGTCACCCGCCCGACCGTACCCGGCCCGATCACGCCGGGCCGTTGCGGGCGGGCCGGTAAGATCGCGGGCCGGTCACCTCGTGCGTGGCCGGAGGACTCGAGATTGGTGAGGATGTCTCAGCTCAGCGAGCGTGGCCGCCGGCTCCGCGTGACAGGCACCGTGGCGGGGGTGGTTCTGCTGCTGGCGGGCACGTTCTGGGGCCAGGACGACCACTTCCCGTTCGGGCCGTTCCGGATGTACTCGACGGCACCCGACCCGGACGGCGACGCCAAGGACACCCGGGTCGAGGGGATCGACGCCACCGGCCGGGCCGTGCCGCTGAACGAGGCGAACACCGGCATCCGGCGCGCCGAGATCGAGGGACAGCAGCAGGCGTACGAGCTCGAACCCGCGCGACTGGAACGGATCGCCGACGCGTACGCGGAGCGCCTGCCCGCCTCGCCTCCGCTCCGGGAGGTCCGGATCGTGATCCGCTGGCACGACGTCGAGAACAGCCGCCCGACCGGCACCTGGCGTGACGAGGTCGTCGCGGACTGGATCCGCCCGTGATCGCCCGGCTCACGGGGTGGCTGACCGCGCCCGTCCCCCGGGGGCGCATCGCCGCGTTCCGCACGCTGGTCTACCTGTTCGTCGCAGCCGACCTGGTCATCTTCACGCCGTGGGTGCGCTCGCACGCCGACACCCCCGGCGAGCTGTACGAGCCGCTGCTCATCGGCCGGATCCTGCCGCTGCCGACGCCCACGCCGCTGCTCGTGCACACGATCTTCTGGGCGCTCCTGGCGCTGGCCCTGGCGGCGGCGAGCGGGCGCGCACCGCGACTGCTGGGCTGGCCGGTCTTCCTGCTCTACTTCGAGTGGATGATCATCGCGATGAGCTACGGCAAGGTCGACCACGACCGGTTCGGGCTGCTCGTCGCGCTGGCCCTGCTGCCCACCGCGGGCCGCGCCCGGCACCGCGACCCCTCCCCCACCGAGGCCGGCGGCTGGGTGCTGCGCGTCACCCAGCTCGCCGTGATCGCCACCTACTTCCTGGCGGCGTTCGCCAAGCTGCGCTTCGGCGGCCTCGACTGGGTGACCAGCTCCGTCCTGGCCCAGGCCATCATCCGCCGCGGCACCGCGCTCGCCGACCTGATCGCCGGCGTGCCCGGCCTGCTCATCGTCTCGCAGTTCGGCATCATGGCGTTCGAGCTGCTCAGCCCGCTCGTGTTCTTCGTGCCGCACCG
>CAKUMG010000893.1 GCA_934667465.1 uncultured Actinoplanes sp.
GCCCTGAACAGCATCACCGAGACCGCCGCCGTGAGCTGGGCCAAGGACGGGATCCGGGTCAACGGCATCACCCCCGGCGGCACGGCCACGGAGATGATCGACGCGTGGGAGGCGGCGACCCCCGGCATCGTGAACCAGCTCCGGGCGTCGGTGCCGCTGGGCCGGATGGCGGAGCCCCGCGAGGTCGCCGAGGTGGCCGCCTGGCTGCTCAGCGACCGCGCGTCGATGGTCACCGGAGCGGTGATCGCGGTCGACGGCGGCGCCGGGGCCTGACTCAGGGAGGTCGGCCGCTCCTCGGGGGAGTGGCCGGTCCCTGCGATGACGTGGGCTCGGTCATGCCCCCACTCTGGGGTCTCGACCAGGTCGAGGGTCAAGCAGGTTAGCCTGGCAGCGGTGAGCCGACTTCATGATCCAGAATTGCGGGGCTTGGCAAGCGACAACCATGCCGGGGTGCACCCGGAGGTCCTGGCGGCGATCGCGCAGGCCAACGGCGGTCACGTGCCCGCCTACGGGCACGACGTCTACACCGAGCGGCTCGCCGAGGTCGTGCGGGAGCGGTTCGGCGGATCGGCCGAGGTGTTCCCGGTGTTCAACGGCACCGGCGCCAACGTGACGGCGCTGACCGGGCTGCTGCCGCGCTGGGGTGCGGTCGTGACCGCGGACACCGCGCACATCCACACCGACGAGGGCGGCGCCCCCGAGCGGGTCAGCGGGCTCAAGCTGCTGCCGGTCACCACCCCGGACGGCAAGCTGACGCCGGAACTGATCGACCGTCAGGCGTGGGGCTGGGGCGACGAGCACCGCGCGCAGCCGCTGGCCGTGAGCATCACCCAGACCACCGAGCTGGGTACGCTCTACACGCCGGCCGAGATCCGCGCGGTCGCCGACCACGTGCACGCCCGCGGGATGACACTGCACCTGGACGGCGCGCGCCTGGGCAACGCCGCCGCGGCGCTCGGCGTGCCGCTGCGCGAGTTCACCACCGACGCGGGCGTCGACATCCTCAGCCTCGGCGGCACGAAGAACGGCACCTTGCACGGCGAAGCCGTCGTGGTCCTGACGCCGGACGTCGCGCCCGGACTCGCGTACCTGCGGAAATTGACCATGCAGTTGGCCTCCAAGATGCGCTTCGTGAGCGCTCAGCTGCTGGCCCTGCTCGAGGACGATCTGTACGTGCGGTCGGCCGCCCACGCCAACGCGATGGCGGCCCGGCTGCGCGCGACGCTCGAGGAGTCCCTGGCAGCGGGCGAGATCACCGGTCTGGGCTTCAGCCGGCCGACGCAGGCCAACGCCGTCTTCGCGACCCTGCCGCCGGGCGCGGCGGACCGGATCCGGGCGAAGTTCCGCTTCTACGACTGGGACCGCACGATCGGCGAGGTGCGCTGGATGACCGCTTTCGACACCACCGAGGCCGACGTCGACGCCTTCGCCGCCACGATCCGCGAGGAACTCCGCCCGTAGCGCGGCTGCCGACGTACGCGTAGCAGCGGCCCGCGATCTGCCCGGATCGGCCGCGGCACGAGGGGTGCGGCCGTGCGAGGGGTGCGGCCGTGCGTGGAGTGCGGCGGCGCGAGGGGTGCAGGCACAGGCGGAGCGGCCGCGCGAGGAGTCCGGCGGCGGGGTTCAGCTCTTGAGGCAGACGAACGGACCCCGGACGCCCGCGCTGAAGCGCTCCGCCGCCGCCAGCGCCCGCACCACCCGCTTGCGCGGCCCGAGCCCGGTCCCGGCGGTCGCATACAGGGCGCCGAGCGCGATCTCGTCACCGCACCCCACGGCCGCGAAGCCGTCGGCGGCCTTGGCGACCTGGTAGTCGTCGTACACCGCGTACAGCCGGCCCTTGACCCCCACCAGGAACGTGCCGCCCTCCTCGCGCTCGTTCTCCTTGCGCGCCCAGCCGCCGTTCTTGAGGCACTCGCGCAGCGCGTCCACGATCTCCGTCGCCATGAACGCGTCGAGCTCGCCGGCCGGCTTCGGCAGCGTCAGCGAGTAGCGCAGCAGCTGACCCATGCGGAAGGACGTGGTGAACCCGAACACGTAACGGTCCTTGCGGAACACCTTCGCATCCGCCCGCACGGTCAGCGACAGCCCGGACACGCCCGCGCTGTCACCACCGATGTAGACCTTGCCGCCCTGCGCCAGCCCCACGATCGCCGTCATCAGACGACCTTGACAGTACGCGGCCCGCCCGCACCTGGCGAAGTCGACATCACGACACCGGGCGCGCGCGGAACGCCCGCGGTCGCGGGCGCGGCTCGCCGTGAAGCCGGGCGCCCCGCCTCGCCTCGCGTGGTGCGGGCGGGGCGGGGCATCCGGCCGGGTCAGCTCGCGAAGTAGCGGCGTACCGCGGTCAGGACCGACGTGTCGTTCAGGAAGCCGAGGTGCGTCTCGCAGGCGACGTAGTTGTTCGTGGCGCCGCTCAGCGACGTGCTCGAGTACGGGAGGATGATCCCGTCGCACGGCGAGTACCAGGTGGCGTAGCGGGCCGGGCCCGGGGTCTCGTCGCCGGCGCTGATCGTGCGGATGAAGGACGAGCCCGGGTACATCTGCTGGCACGTGGTGAAGACCAGGCACGCGCCCGCAGAGGTGGTGCCGTGGTTGGCGCCCGCCAGCGAGGCGACGTGGTCGACGTACTGGGCGCCGCCGAGCTGCTTGACGTACCACTGGGTGACGAGGCCGCCCATCGAGTGGTTCACGATGTCGACCTTGGCGGCGCCGGTGCGGCTGCGGACCTGGCCGACATAGGTGGCCAGGCCGCGGGCGTTGGTGACGTTGTCGCCGTAGGAGTTGTACTCGTAGGCGAACAGCTCGCTGCCGCTGTAGCCGCCCGAGCGGAACAGCGCGATGGCGGTGGTCCAGTTCGAGGCGCTTCCGGTGTAGCCGTGCACGAAGACGACAGGCGTGCCGGGCGCCGCCGCGGCGGGGGCGGTGGGGACGGCGAACAGCGCGGCGAGACCGGCCAGCGCGGCGATCAGGAGTGCGGACATCCGGCGCAAGGGGAACCTCCTACGGGATCGGTTCCTAGCAGCGTCGGCTCGTAACGGAAATGACACATCGGTGAAATCACCGGCCTTCCGCTCCGGGCCCCGCGCATCGACACTGGTCGACATGACAACTGCACCCCTAGTGCGAAAAAGCCGTGCTCTGGTACGCGTCTCCGCCGATCCCGGCGCGCTGCTCCGCCGGGCCCGGGCCACCCTCGGCGCGGACGACCTCCTCGCCGCCGCCCTGCTGCGCCTGGCCCGCCGGACACCCCCGGCCACCGCCGCGGCCGCTCTGCGCCACGCCGCCCGGCTCACCACCGACCCGCCGACCCGGACC
>CAKUMG010000894.1 GCA_934667465.1 uncultured Actinoplanes sp.
GACCGCTCCGCGGCGTACGCGATGCGCTGGGTCGCCAAGAACGTCGTCGCGGCCGGGCTGGCCGAGCGGTGCGAGGTACAGGTGGCGTACGCGATCGGCAAGGCGCACCCGGTGTCGCTGTTCGTGGAGACGTTCGGCACGGAAACCGTTGCGGTGGAACGGATCGAGAAGGCGATCGGCGCGGTGTTCGACCTGCGGCCGGCCGCGATCGTGCACGACCTCGACCTGCTGCGCCCGATCTACCGGCAGACGGCCGCGTACGGCCACTTCGGACGTTCACTCCCCGGGGTTGCATGGGAGAGTGTCGATCGGGCACAGGATCTCCAGTCCGCTGTCTGACTTTCCAGGAAGGGTTCCATGACTGCCACCGACGACCGACCGGCCGGCGCCGTGCTGGGCGCCGCCACCGCCACGACCGGGCTCATGGCGGGCCTGTTCTACGCCTTCGACGTCGCCGTCCTGCCCGGGCTGCGCGCCGGCGACGACCGCACGTACGAGACCGCCATGCGCAACATCAACAAGGCGATCGAGAACCCGCTGTTCGCCGCGACCTACACCGGCGCGCTGGCCCTGCCCGCCGTCGCCGCCGTCCTGCAGTGGCGGGCCGGCAACCGCCGGGCCGCCGCGTGGGCGCTCGCCGGGGCCGCGGGTTACGGCGCCGCGCTGGCGCTGACGTCCCGGGTGAACGTGCCGCTCAACCAGGCCCTCGCGGCCGGGTCCGGGCGGTCCGAGGTCGACGGGCGGTGGGGTGCCGCCAACCGGGGGCGGACGCTGGCGTGCACGGTGGCGCTGGCCTGCCTGGCCCGCTCGCTGACCCTGCACGGGCGCGGCTAGTCGCTCAGCAGCGTCTCGAGCGGGGCGACCGCGACGATTCCCGCGGCCTTCGCTGCCAGGCCGGCGTCCAGGGTGACCAGGGCGTCGGCCTGCAAGCGCGTCACGGCCAGGTATTCCGCGTCGCGCAGGGCCGGCCAGCCCTGGTCGCGGGCAATGCGCCAGGCCGTGGCGCGCGAGACGCGGTCGCCGAGCAGGCGGATCTTCACGCCGGTGAGGCGCTCATGGGTGCGCAGGGCCGCGCGCTCGTCGCGCCGGCCGGCCAGGACGTCGTCCAGCAGCAGCTGCAGCGCCTCGGACCGGATCGCGTTCGGCGCGACCAGCTGGTGGCCCGGTGCGGGGGTCAGGTCGTGGCTGACCAGATGCACCAGCGTCGCGGCGTCGAGCACCAAGCGAGTCATGCCGCCCATCCTATGGCCGGTCGACCCGGCGAATGGGTCGACGAGTGGAGCGCCACCGGGATCGCGCGCCACTGGTCGCTGTCGGTGGGACACCGGGCGGGCACGTACGAGGCCGCGGCGGGCCTGCCCGGCATCCCGTTCCGCAGGGTGTGAGCCTGGGTCCGGACCCGGGCTCGCACCCGGGCCGGACCCGCATGACTCAGCGTGCCAGCCACTCCCGGTACGACGTCTTGCTGATCACGGCGTCGCGCGGGGCGGTGAGGACGTCGCCCGGGACGGCACCGAAGACGCCCGCCGCCGGGTCGGTGACGACCGTACGCGTGTCGCCGCGCGCCGCGAGGGTGAGGCGGCCCAGCTCGTCGAGCGGGAACACGTCCGGGCCCGCGATGTTGCGGATGCCGCGCAGCGGGGCGCCCGTGCTGACGTCGGCCACCGCCTGCGCCACCTCCGCGGCCGCCATCGGCTGCAGGGGCGTCGCGGGCAGGCGTACGGTGTCGCCGTCCGCACCCATCGCCAGCACCGCGTCGATGAACTCGAAGAACTGCGTGGCCCGCACGATCGACCACGGCACCGGCCCGGCCGCGAGCAGCTGCTCCTGCAGCGTCTTCGCCCGGTAGTAGACGACGTCCGGCACCCGGTCGACGCCCACGATGGACAGCACCACCGCGTGACCCACGCCCGCGTCCGCGGCGGCCGCGAGCATGTTCTCCGTCGTGGTCCGGAAGAACCCGGGGGCCGCGTCGTCGAACGTCGGCGAGTTGCTGAGGTTCACCACGACGTCCGCGCCCTTCAGCGCCTCGGCCAGGCCCGCGCCGGTGAGCAGGTCGAGCCCGGTCGAGGGGGAGTGCGGTACGGCCTGGTGGCCTGCGGCGTTCAGGATCCCGACGACCTGCGACCCGATCAGGCCGGTCCCGCCGATGACAGCGATCTTCATGGTTGTGCCCTCCTGTGGGTTGTCCTCACCACCGGGACGGGACAGCCCGCCGGAACGTGACAGCGCTACGTGCTGCGTTTGCGGGCCCGGTAGTTGGCGGCCTTGACCCGGTTGCCGCACTCGTCCATGCCGCACCACGTGCGCCGCGCACCGCGCGATCGGTCGAGATAGATCCGGGTGCAGCCGGGCCGCCCGCACTCCTTCACCGGGCTGTCCCGGTCGGCGAGCACACCGACGGCATCACGCGCGATCTCGGCGAGCGCCGCCCCGAGGTCGCCCGACGTGACCACCCCGGCGTCGGTGAGCTGCCGCATCAGGCCCGGCCCGCGCGCGGTGCGGTTGACGACGCCGAGGCTGCGCGGCTCGAACTCCCGGTCGTGCAGCCGGTCCTGCGCCAGCCGGTAGACCGCCTCGCGCAGCGCGACCGCCGCCCGGAACGCCTGCTGATCGACCGCCTGGCCACCGGGCAGCGCGGGGCACTCGTCCAGCCACCGTTGCAGGTCATCGGGCCCGACGAGCAGCTCCTCGGGCTCGGAACGCCGCCATTTCCGGGTGCCCGCGAGGTCCAGGGCCGGGCTGCCGCTCACGAAGACGAAGGTCACGTCACCATCTTGACCGGTGACGCGCGATCGTGCCATTGTCGTCACCACCTGAACCGGTGACGACGGAGGTGGCATGCTCGGCCGCGAGGAATACCTGTACTTCACCGATCGCGCGCTCGACGGGATGGCGGCGATCGTGGGCGACCTGGGCGACGACCGCGCGAACCGGCGCGCCTACCCGGGCGCCAACACGCCGTACGCCCTGCTGCACCATTGCCTCGGCGTGATCACGGCGTGGGCCGGCGGCTTCGTGCACGGCCGGGCGGTCGACCGCGATCGCGACGCCGAGTTCACCGCCACGGGTGCGGTGGATCAACTGCTGATCAACTGCGCGGCCGTACGCCGTCAGCTGCGCGCCGACGTCCTCGCCGCCCACCCGGGCGAGTTCCTGCGGCGCGAACCGCCCGCGGACTTCCTCGGGCCACCCGTGCGGCTGACCCAGGGCGCGGCGCTGCAGCACGTGTTCGAGGAGCTCGCCCAGCACCACGGCCAGATGCAGATCCTCCGTGACCTCCTGCGGGCCGCCTCGTGAGCGCCGCTGTCCCCGGC
>CAKUMG010000895.1 GCA_934667465.1 uncultured Actinoplanes sp.
GAGATAGTCGGCGGGCCGGCCCAGGCCCGCGGGGTAGGGCGAGGTGACCTCGTCCACCGTCCCCACGACCTGCAGCGACTCCTCGGGGCCGACCAGCAGGAACCGGGCCCGCAACCGGTCGATCGCCGCCCGGACCCGGTCGGGCGGTGCCGGCTCGGCCAGCGCGAGGATCGCGGACACGGAGGTCAGGGCCGTGTCCTCGGCGCGGCCCAGCCGGGCGGCGTCGAGCACGGCCAGGGTGAACTCGTCGAGCGCGTCCAGGCAGCGCGCCACCGAGCCCCGGGACTGGGCGCGGACGGCGAGGGCGGACACGTCGGCGGGGACGGGCACGACGAGATCGGGGCGCAACTGGATGAGCGCGCCCAGGGCCTCGTCGGAGAGTGCCCTCAACTGATCGGCGAATGCGGTGGCCATCGCATCCCACGCTAACCGCCGTGGGACCATGGTCGAAGGTCCGGGGCGTGGCCGGACCCTGCGACGACCAAGGGGAGCTAGCTGTGGCTGCTGACAAGAACATGCCGGGAACGGCCGTGCCCGCGGGCCGGGCCACCCAGAAACCCGGCGGCCGGGAGTCCTCGATCAAGACGGACCACCACGAGGTGTCCGAGCTGCTGTCCGACCGGGCCGCGGCGCCGTCGCCCTTCGGCGACGACCAGACCTTCCCGCTGCCGGTGGAGCGCCTGACCTACATGCCGACCACCACTCCGTGACAGCTGCCGGTGCGGCCCCGGCCGTCGGGTTCGACCTGGACATGACCCTGATCGACTCGCGGCCGGGCATCCGGGCGGCCTATGCGGAGCTGACCGCCCGGACCGGGGTCTTCGTCGACGGGGAGCTCGCGGTCGGCCGGCTCGGGCCGCCGCTGCGCACCGAGCTGCGGCACTGGTTCCCCGAGGAGCAGGTCGAGCACGCGGTCGACACCTATCGCGGGCTCTACCCGGACTATGCGATCACCCCGACCGTGCCCACGCCGGGCGCGGCCGAGGCGCTGACCGCCGTCCGCGAGCGGGGCCTGCGGGTGGTGGTCGTCACGTCCAAGCTCGGCAGGCTCGCCGAGCTGCACCTGGCTCACCTCGGCCTGCCGTACGACGAACTGGCGGGTGACCTCTTCGCCGAGGGCAAGGCGGCGGCGATCACCGCGCACGGCGTGCGGTGGTATGTCGGCGACCATGTGGCCGACATGGTGGCGGCGCGCACCGCCGGGGTGCCGGGCATCGGCGTCGCGACCGGTCCCTGCTCCGCCGACGAGCTCGGCGCGGCCGGCGCGGCGCACGTCTTGTCCGACCTGACCCGGTTCCCGGAGCTGCTCGCCGAGATTACGGTTGGGACCTGACGCCGACGCTCGATAACCTAGCCGTGAGCGGTTGAGTTCAGAGGGTTATTCGCGACTTTCCTTCAGGCAAAGTGCGTGACCCTCGTCGAGTGAAGTCGAGGTCAGCGGTGCCCACGGGTCGAGTGAAGTGGTATGACGCGGCGAAGGGATTCGGCTTCGTCACCAGCGACGAGGGCGGGGACGTGTTCCTGCCCAAGGGTGCCCTGCCGGCCGGGGTCGCCGACCTCCGGGCCGGCCAGCGCCTCGAGTTCGGGGTGGTCGACAGCCGCAAGGGCGCCCAGGCGCTGGGCGTCAAGGTGCTGGACGCCCCGCCGTCGGTCGCCGAGCTGCGCCGCCGGCCGGCGGACGAGCTGCACGGCATGGTCGAAGACATGATCAAGGTGCTCGAGGCGAAGGTGCAGCCTGACCTCCGCCGCGGGCGCTACCCGGACAAGCGGACGGCGCAGATGGTCGCGCAGCTCGTGCACGCGGTTGCTCGGGAGCTCGAGGTCTGACGGCCCCTTGTGTGACGAAGGCCGCCGGTTCGCCGGCGGCTTTCGTCGTTTCCGGGCCCGCCCTATCGCGTGAGCAGGCTGGGGACCGCCGGGGTCAGGCCCGCGGCGGCCGCGCGGCTGAGCAGGGCGTCGGCTGCTGCCAGGCCCTCGTCGCCGAGGTCGAGCGTGAACTCGTTGACGTAGAGCCGGATGTGCTGCTGCACCACGTCGGGCTCCATCTCCTGCGCGTTGGCCAGGACGAACTCGCGGCTCGCGTCCGGATCGGCCCACGCCATGCTCACCGACGTGCGGATCCACTCGGCGGCCTCGGCCGGGTCGACGGTGCCCTTGCGCGCCAGGATCGCGCCGAGCGGGATCGGCAGCCCGGTGTCGGCTTCCCACCACTCGCCCAGGTCGACCAGCGAGGTGAGGCCGTGCCGCTGATAGGTGAAGCGCGCCTCGTGGATGACCAGCCCGGCGTCGAACTTGCCCTCGGCGACGCCCGGCATGATCTGGTCGAACGGCACGATCTCGATGCTCGCGGGAGCGTTGCCCTCGGCCCAGAGCCGGAAGAGCAGATAAGCGGTCGTACGGTCGCCGGGCACCGCCACGGTCGCGCCGGTCAGGTCGCCGTCGTGGCCCGCGCGGGTGACCACCAGCGGCCCGCAGCCCCGGCCCAGCGCCCCGCCGCAGGGGATCAGGTCGTAGTCGCCGAGCAGCCACGGCAGCGCCGCATAGCTCACCTTGACGAGGTCGAACTCGCCGCGCTCGGCCGCGGTGTTGGTCACGTCGACGTCGGCGAACGTCAGGTCGACCGGCTCGGCGCCGGGAATCAACCCGTGCACGAGCGCGTGGAAGACGAACGTGTCGTTGGGGCAGGGCGAGACCGCCAGTGAGAGTGCCACGTCCTCACGGTATCGACGGAGCCGGTCGGACACGCCTATCCGCAGGTGTCTGACTTGCCACACGTCGGGTGTGCCACACCGCCGTTGCCTTCCGGCCGCAGCGCCTCGTCCACAGGGTTATCCACAGGCCTTCGCGACGGCGTCGGTGAGGGCGGAGAATGCTTCCGGCAGGCGCCACGCGGCCCGGTCCCGCGGGCCGACCGGGTTCGAGACCGTGCGCAGCTCGGCGAAGGGCACCCCGGCCGTCCGCGCGGCGCACGCGACACCGTGACCCTCCATGGCCTCGGCCACCGCCTCCGGGAACCGGGCCCGGAGCGCGGCGGCGGTCGCCGCGGTGCCGGTCACCGTGGCGAGGGTGAGCACGTCGCCCACGACGGCGTGCGGGAGGGCGGCGGTGAGCGCTGCGAGCAGGGCGGCGTCGGCCGTGGCGATGCTGCTGCCGAAGCCGAGCTCCTCGATCGGGAGGAAGGCGCCGAGGGCGGTCCCGGCCTCCGCGCCGAGGTCGGCGGCGATGCTTCGCGCGGCGAGCACCGTGGCGCCGACGGGGGCGCGCTCGGCGAACCCGCCGGCCACCCCGGCGCAGAGCACCGCAGCGTAGGGG
>CAKUMG010000896.1 GCA_934667465.1 uncultured Actinoplanes sp.
GTGCAGCGCCGGCCGTCGAGCAGGCCCGCGCGGCCGAGGGCGTCGGTGCCCGCGCAGATGCTGGCGACCGTGCCGCCCGCGGCGTGGTGGTCCGCCATCCGGCGCAGGGTGTCCGCGCGGAACCGGGCCCGCGGGCGGCTCCAGCCGGGGACGACGACCAGGTCGGCGGGGGTCAGCTCGGGCCAGGTGGTCGATGCGGCGAGGGTGACACCCTGATGGGAGCGGACCTCGCTGCTCTCTCCGACGTAGGACAGGCGGTAGTCGAGGCCGAAGTCGGCAAGAGTCGAGAACACCTGCGCGGGCCCGGCGAGGTCGAGCAGGTGCACGCCGGGCCCGAGCAGGAAGACGACGTGGGTCACGATCCGGTCAGGGTCTGCACACTGGTCACGGTAGCGAACCGGCCGGCCAGGGCGTACTCGGTGCGGGCGATGACGTCGGCGACGGACAGCGTCCGGGGGTCGGCGAGCAGGTCGTCGACGCTCAGGTCCGCGGGCGCCTCCCAGTGCGGGATCGGGAACGTCGTGGTGGCGTCGGTGACGAACGTGACCGCGAAGCCGAGGTCCGAGCCGACCCGGGCGGTGGTCTCGACGCACTGCTCGGTACGCATGCCGCAGAGCACCAGGTCGCGGATGCCCCGCTCGGTGAGCTGCTGCTGCAGGTTCGTGGTGGTGAACGCGTTGTGCGCGGTCTTGGTGAGCACCGGCTCGCCGGGCCGGGCCTGGAGCTCGTCGAAGATGCGGACGTGCCCCGACGCGGGGTCGAACACGCCGCCGGTGCCGGGCTCGGCGTGCAGCACCCAGACGACGAGGTCGCCGGCGGCACGGGCGGCGTCGACGAGGCGCTGGACGGGCTTGGCGATGCCGGGGTCGCCGACGGCCTCCCACAGGGGGCGGGCGCGGAAGGACTCCTGGACGTCGATCACGACGAGGGCTGCGGTCATGAGGAGATCCTGCGCCGCGGAAGGCGTACGCGTAAGTCCTGCCCTTGACCGGAAGCGGACCGATCCGGTCACGTGCCGCACCCCTGGGCCGGGATGCGGCACGCGGGGAGGAGGCGTCAGAGCGGGCGGGCGAACGGCTGGTACTCGCCGGCGCAGACCGTGCCGCGCGCGGGGGGCCTGCCGGTGATCAGGTAGGTCTCGACGTGGCCGGCGACGCAGGCCGAGCTGGTGTAGGACGTGTGTCCCCAGTTGGTGCTGGTCAGCAGCGCGCCCTTGGGCAGCCGGCGGGAGGCGGAGACGGCGTCGTCGTAGTTGGTCGCCGGGTCCCACTTGGCGCCGACGAAGAGGACGGGCGCGGCCGTGTCCTTGTTCCAGGGGCCCATGTAGGCGTCCTCGTCGCGCACGGTCCACGTGTCGCGGGCGCACTGGGCGGAACCCCAGACCCAGGAACGGCCGAAGTAGGGGGCACGCTTGTCGGCGGCCGCCGCCAGGGCCGGCCACTGCGCGGCGTCACGCGGGTGCAGCGCGTCGGTGCAGAGCACTCCCGAGAAGGCGTCGACACTGTTCACGTACGGGAAATCACGCCCGGGGCGACTGCGCGCGTCCCGCATCCCGGTGCGGAGAGCCGCGGCGGCGCCCCCGGCCGACGGCGGGTGGAGCAGCGCCCACACGCTCGCGGCCAGCCCGGTCACGGAGTCGGCGGCGTCCGCGGCGTACATCCCGCCGAGCACCGCCATCACGAACGCCGGGTAGGTGAGCGTGAATCCGCCGTACTCGTCGGTGACCACGAGCGGTTTCTGCCGGAGCCGCACGGCGATGCGCTCGAAGTTCTTCACCGGGTTCCCGGCGGCGAAGCGGCAGTACTTCTCCCCCACCTTGTCGCAGCGCGCCAGGATCTCGCGCAGCGCCCGGTAGGAGGCGGCCCCGGAACGCAGCCGGCTGTCCTGCTCCTGGTCCGCGGTGGCCGGCGTGCCGACCCAGTGCTCGGGGTCGATCACGCCGTCGACGGCGATCGCCCGGAACCGGCCCGGGAACATGTTGGCGTAGTACTGCCCGACCGCGCTGCCGTAGCTGAACCCCAGGAAGCTGAGCTTGTCGTCGCCGACCGCGCGGCGCAGCACCTCCAGGTCGCGGACCACCTCGGCGGTCGACATGGCACCACTCAGCGGCCGCCCGGTGGTCGAGCAGGCGCGGCCGAGCTTGCGGACCCCGGCGAGGTAGCTGCGCTCCTCGGCGCGCCCCCACGGGAACGTCGCCGTCACCGCTTCGAGGTTCGCGGCCTGCTGCCGGTGCGACTTCCAGCACCGTACGTTCGTGCTGGCGCCCACGCCTCGCGGGTCCACGCCGACGATGTCGAAGCGCTCCTGCAGCCCGGCGCTGAGGACGGCAGGCGACGAGAGGGCCAGGTCCGTGGCGGGCCCGCCGGGTCCACCCGGGTTGACGAACAGGGTGCCGATCCGGGCTGCGGGGTTCTTGGCCCGTACGCGCAGCAGGGCGACCTCGGTCGTGTCACCCCCGGGCTCGTCGTAGTCCAGCGGGAGCCGCACCACCGCGCACTCCGCCGAGGTGTAGCACTTGTACCAGTTCAGCGCCGGGGTGGGGAACCGGTCGACCGCGGCCGCGGGTCCGGGTTCCGCCGCCGCGGGGACGGCTGCTCCGGTGGCCACGACGAGGCCGGCAGTCGCCGCGGTGAGCAGGCGTTTTCCAAGAGATGACATGTACGCCCTTCCGTCAGGGCCGCGACAGGGTGCCGCGGGCCTGGATCGTAGGAAGGGACCGGCCCCGAAAACCGCGTGAACCGGATAAAGCACTCGCTAGTGAGAGCCCACCGCCCAGCACGCGCCGTAGCCGTCGGCGCGCGCGACGATGCGGCCGCCCCGGATCCGGACCGCGCTCTCCGTGGCGTCGCTGACCGCCGGAACGCCCGCCGCGGCTGCCAGCGGCGCCTCTGTCCGTTCCGGCAGGACGATCTGCAGCCGGGGCCACGCGCGTGCCGGGACGGCCGCCCGCAGGCAGTGCCGCAGCTCGGTCACGGCGAGCGCGGCGAGCGGCCCCAGCTCGCCGGCATCGCTGGTGACCACGGCGAGGGTCACCGCCTCGGCGGCCGGGGCGGAACGCAGCGCCTCCTCGACGGCGGACAGGCGGTGCAGGCCCACGACCGCTACCACGCCGTCGCCCGCGAGCCGGGCCGGCTCGTCGCGCAGCGCGTCGACCGCCGGGGGCGGGGCCCAGGGGCTGTCCACCGGGCGGGCCGGGGCGACGTGCGGCAGGTAGGCGGGCGCCCACTCGTCGGCGAGGTCGAGGGCGGCGAGCTGCTCGCACGCCTGCACGGCCGCGAACGGCTCGCCGAAGCCGGGCGCGGCCTCGGCCAG
>CAKUMG010000897.1 GCA_934667465.1 uncultured Actinoplanes sp.
GCCTTGGCCCGCCCCGCGCCCCCGCTCGGCACCTCAGCACCCACACCGGGCACCACAGCGACCTCACCCGGCACCTCAGCGACCTCACCCGGCGCCGTCCCCTGCCCCGGCACCGGACCCGCCCCCGCCCCCGCAGCCGCCGGCGCGAGCGCCGCGAGCACCGCCTCCGCCGTCCGCCGCCCGATCCCCGGCACCTCGGTGATCTCCTCCGGCGTCGCCTGCCCGAGCCGCTTGAGCGACCCGAAGTGCCGCAGCAGCGCCTTGCGCCGCGTCTCCCCCAGCCCCGGCACGTTGTCCAGCGCCGAGGCCGTCATCCGCTTGGAGCGCTTCTGCCGGTGGAACGTGATGGCGAACCGGTGCGCCTCGTCGCGGACGCGCTGCAGCAGGTAGAGCGCCTCGGACGTACGCGGCAGGATCACCGGGAAGTCCTCGCCGGGCATCCACACCTCCTCGAGGCGCTTGGCCAGCCCACACAGGGCGATGTCGGTGATGCCCATGTCGGACAGCACCGCCGCCACCGCGTTGACCTGCGGCTGTCCACCGTCGACGACGACCAGCTGCGGCGGGTAGGCGAACCGCCGCGGCTTGCCGGTCAGCGGGTCGATGCCGGGCAGCTCCCCCTCCGGCACCTCGTCCACCCCGTCGAGATCCACAGCGGCGATCCCGGAAGCGGCGGCGTCCGAGGCCGCGACGCCCGGAGCAGCGGCGATCCCGGGAGCGGCGGCGTCCGAGGCCGGGCTGACCGGAGCAGGCGACACGGGAGCCGCGTCCGCCTTGTACCGCGCGAACCGCCGCCGCATCACCTCGCTCATCGCGGCCAGGTCGTCGACCCCGCTGCCGTCGGGGTTGCCCCGGATCGCGAACCGCCGGTATTCGCTCTTGCGCGGCAGCCCGTCCTCGAACACCACCATGCTGGCCACCACGTCGGTGGCCTGGATGTGCGAGACGTCGAAGCACTCGATGCGCAGCGGCGCGGACTCCATGCCCAGCGCCTCGGCGATCTCGTCGAGCGCCTTGCTGCGGGTGGTCAGGTCGCCGGCGCGGCGCATCTTGTGCCGCTGCAGGGACTCCCCGGCGTTGCGGGCGACGGTCTCGAGCAGCGAGCGCTTGTCGCCGCGCTGGGGCACGCGCAGGGCGACCCGGCTGCCGCGGCGCTCGGAGAGCCAGCTCTCCAGGGCGGCGACGTCCGGCGGCAGCTCGGGCACGAGCAGCTCGCGGGGGACGTCGCTCTCGCCGTGCTCGTCGCCGTAGACCTGGCTGCAGAAGTGGTGCACGAGGTCACCGGTGCTCAGGTCCTCGGTCTTCTCGACGACCCAGCCGCGCTGGCCGCGGACCCGGCCGTCGCGGACGTGGAAGACCTGGACGGCGGCCTCCAGGGGGTCGTCGGCGAACGCGACCACGTCGGCGTCGGTGCCGTCGCCGAACACGACGGTCTGCTTCTCCATCGCCTTGCGCAGCGCCGCGATGTCGTCGCGCAGGCGGGCGGCCTTCTCGAAGTCGAGCTGCTCGGAGGCGTCGAGCATGTCCCGCTCGAGCCGCTTGACGAAGGAGTCGGTGCGCCCGGCCATGAAGTCGCAGAAGTCGTCCACGATGGCCCGGTGCTCCGCGGCGCTGACCTGCCCGACGCAGGGCGCGGAGCACTTGCCGATGTAGCCGAGCAGGCACGGCCGCCCGATCTGGCCGGCGCGCTTGAACACCCCGGCCGAGCAGGTGCGCGCCGGGAAGACCCGCATGAGCAGGTCGAGTGTCTCGCGGATCGCCCAGGCGTGACTGTACGGCCCGAAGTAGCGCACGCCCTTGCGCTTGGCGCCCCGCATCACCTGCAGCCGCGGGAACTCCTCGTTGAGGGTGACCGCGAGGAACGGGTAGGACTTGTCGTCGCGGTACTTGACGTTGAACCGCGGGTCGAATTCCTTGATCCAGAGGAACTCGAGCTGGAGCGCCTCGACCTCGCTGCCGACGGTGACCCAGTCGACCGAGGCGGCGGTGGTGACCATCTGCTGGGTGCGCGCGTGCAGGGTCCACGTGTCGGCGAAGTACGAATTGAGCCGGCTGCGCAGGCTCTTGGCCTTGCCGACGTAGATGACGCGGCCGGTCGGGTCGCGGAAGCGGTAGACACCGGGTGCGTCCGGGATCGTGCCGGGCGCGGGGCGGTAGGTGGACGGGTGAGGCACCGTTCCACCCTAATCCGGCCCTCTGACATTCCCGCCCGCCGAGTGTCCGCCGGACGATCGGCCGACGCGGCGAACGCTGAGCGGTGCGGGAGCGAAGACGCGGCAAGCAAGGGCAGAGCCAAGACAAGCGGAGGATCAACAGTACGGAGGTGAGGGGCCGGCCGGCACCGGCAGGGAGCGCGGGCCGCCGCTCAGCGCCGCCCCGCCACGGACCGGCCCCCGGTCCTCACGCCGCGACGATGTTGTCGCCGTCCACCGTGACCTCGGTCTCGGGCAGGGGCTTCTTGGCCGGCCCGGAGGTCGGCGAGCCGTCCGCGATCGCGAAGAAGCTGTTGTGGCAGGGGCACACGATCTGCCCGCCGTCGACCTTGGTGACCGGGCAGCCCTGGTGCGTACAGATCTTGCTGAACGCCTTGAACGTGCCCGCCTCCGGCTGGGTGATGACGTAGTCACCCTTGATGATGCCGCCGCCCTCGGGGACGTCGGCCACGGCCGCGAGGACCGCGCCGGAGCTGGAGCCGCCGCCGTTGCTGCCGGCGGGGGCGGTCGCGCTGCCGGCCGGGGCCGGGTTGTCACTGAAGTCACCGCCGTTGGCGCCGGTCGAGCTGCTGCCGGTCGTGGTGTCCGTGCCACAGGCGGCGAGGAGGCATCCGGCGCCGAGCGCGCCGGCGCCTGCGAGCACGACGCGCCGGGTGCTCGTCGCGCTCTCCCGGGGCTTGTCGCCGCCGTTCGCGATCTCCGCGTCAGGCCTCGTCTGCACGTCAGTCATCTGTTCGCCAAACCCTTCGATGTACCCGCTGTTCCGCGTGATGAGGTCACACGGCGTTGCTTGTAGATACGCGCGGTTCACCGATGTGGTTCATGACCCGCGCGGAGAAATTATCGGTCGGATCCGCCCGATTTCCGGCACGTTCCCGCGGCTGAGGGCCGTTCAGCCAGCCCCCGTACGCCGAAGGCACCGTCGCTGTGAGTTACCTGTGACCCGGCAAACCGGCCGGCGGTGACGGCGAGCAGCATCCCGCGCACATGCCGTTATCCGCGATTCGGACGACAACCCACACCAATCCTCGCGAAGGACGCGATCCGGACAGCGGCCTGCCCCACGCGCACACCGCGATCCGGACGGCGGCCCGC
>CAKUMG010000898.1 GCA_934667465.1 uncultured Actinoplanes sp.
AGGCCGAGCAGGACGGCGAAGGCGCCCGCGACCTGCTCACCGGTGTCACCTCGTTCACCGGCGACGGTCCCGAGGGCGGGCAGTTGCCGCGGCTGGACTACCTGCTCACCGACCGCGACTGGGATCCGGCCGCGGACGTGCCGGGCGGGCCCGGCTGGACCGTCGAGCTGATGGAGAACAAAGAGGACTACAAGAGCGAGGCGCTGGACAAGTTCGGGACCGCGCTCGAGCGTGCCACCACCGACGAGGCGGGCCCGGAGGCGCGGCGCCTGGTCGAGGCGATCATCTACGAGACCGGCGCCGACGAGCAGGCGATGGGCTACGCCAACGGTGCGACCCCGGGCGAGGGCAAGACCGGCGACGGCGCGACCCCCGATCTGATCGCACCGCAGCTGCGTGACTCGATGGCCCACATCACGGCGGCGTACATCGTCGACGTCAACCTCAACATCGCCGAGGGGAACCAGGCGGTTCCGGGCGAGACCATCCAGGTCAACCGCACCGACCTGGTGCGGTTCCTGGCCGACATCGGCAAGGACGAGGGTGCGCACAGCATCGTCGGCAAGGCCGAGGCCGTGTACACCGCAGGCAGCTACGACGAGATCCTGTCCGGCAGGCGGAACCCCAGCGACGACATGAACGGCCACCTGCGCGCGATGGAGGTCGTCTCCCGCCAGTACGGCAGCGTGATGGGCGCGCTGGACTTCGGTGCGGCCGACGCCCACCATACGACCAGCGCCGAGCTGGACGAGAAGCAGAACAAGATCGTCGAGGACCGGTACAAGGTCGTCGGCTTCATCGCCGATCAGGTGGTGGGCAAGACGGCCGAGAAGGTCCCGGTGCCGGTCGTCGGGGATCTGGCCGGCGAGTTCGTCGGCGGGGTGCTGACCGATCTCGAGGAGCAGGCGAAGGTCGACAACCAGGGCCGGGCGGTCTATGAGGTCAGTGAGATCCTGGGAGCCGGCCGCACCACCGCGGTGGATCTCGCCGAACTGGCCCTCTACAACAGCGGCAAGCTCGAGAACCTGCCGGAGCAGCTTGTTCTGAATGGCGAGCCGAAGCCGGTGAGTCAGTGGACCAACCAGGATCTTCAGCTATGGCAGCGCTACAAGTCCGATTTCGGCCAGAGCACGCTGAGCAGTGCCGCCGGCGCGGCGGGAGACTCCTACCAGAGTGGTTGGGAATGGATGAGAGACATCTACAACAAATGACGTCCAGGCTGACGATCGCGGTCATCGCCGTGACCATGGTTCTTGCCGCGGCGGGCTGTACGAGCGACGACCCGCCCGCGGACGCGACCCCGTCATCGGCCGCGCCGGGCAACGCCGGACCTGCGCTGACCTTCGAGGAGGCATACCGGAAGCTGCCGATGGAGGGGACCAAGGACCTGCCGATCACCTGGGACCTGGCCGGGGCGCCCGACACCGATGAGGTCCTGGCCGCCCGCCGGAGCCTGGTGTTCAACTACTGGGAGCTGAGTTCGATCGACTGGGTGCCGGTCATCCCGATCGGGCGCTTCGTCTACACCGAGCGGTACTACCAGGAGTTCCTGGCGCCGTACGCGACGGCGTCGGGCGGCAACCCGTCGATCGGCCCGATCTGGGTCAAGGTCATGGGTGTCGAGAAGACCGGCACGGATCAGGCCACCGTGACGTTCTGCACCGACCTCGGGTACTGGCACGGTGCGGATCAGAAGAGCCCCGCGGTTCGTGAGGGCCGGGCGAACCTCGAATCGCACATTCTGGAGAACGTCCGGACCGGCGACGGCGAACGCCGGTGGCTCGTCGACCGGCTGATCGACAAGGACGGGAACCGCCAGGCGCAGTACGGCGCGGACTGCGCGAAGTGGGCCCGGCACCGCCCCTGATCAGCGCCCGCGGGTCAGCGGCGGTCGTGGTCGAGGGCGGCGACCTCGCGGACGGCCCCGGCGATGATCGGGAAGTCCTTCTTGAGCAACGCGCCGTGGTTGCTGGGGACCTTCGCGTGGATGCGGACGTTCGGGTTGCGGGCGGTGACCACGTCGAGGCCGGCCCGGATCTGCTCCTGCTCGTCGCCGTGGCTCCCGAGCGACGTCCCCGAGGCGATCACGTAGCGGGTGGGGACGGTGAGGGCGTTGAGCACGGGTCCCAGCTCGGATTCGCGGGACAGCTTCCCGAGCTCGATGTTGCTGTCGGCCTGCTGCGCGGCGGTCATCCGCGGGGTCAGACCCGTCGGGCGCGCCAGCGGCAGGAACCAGCCCATCCGCCGGAACATCTTGCGGATCCGCAGCTCCATTGCCTCGTCGAGCCAGTCGTGCGGGAACGCGCCGTCGACCATGATCGCGCCGATCGTGCGGTCCGGGTTGCGGTGGGCCCAGTGCGCGGCGACCACCGCACCGTAGGACCAGCCCACCAGCAGCGCCCGGTCGACCCCGCGGGCCGCCAGGACGGCGTCGACGTCCCGTACGGCGGCCTCGAAGGAGTAGTCCGCCGAGCGGTCCGACTTGCCGCGGGCCCGCTCGTCGTAGGTGATGTGCCGCCACCCGGTGCCCAGCTCGGCGATGACCCGCCGCCAGTATCCCTGGGTGGCGAACTGTCCGTTGAGGTAGACCACGGGGATGCCGGTTCCCCCGGTGTCGGTGACCGCCAGGGCCGTGTCGTCGACCTGCACCTTGCCGGACCAGCTGCTGTTCTTCGTCATGGGTTCCACCTGCTCCTGTCGGGTTTTCGGATGATCGGGACGACGGCGGGTCAGAGGCTGCGGGCGGTGATGTCGCCGTACGCGGTGGTCGCGCGGATGGTCAGCGCGGTCCCGCCGGTGTTCACGAGCGCGTTGTGGATCCGGCCGTAGGTGGTGCCGGCGTCCAGGGAGGCGGAGACGCCGTGGGCGACGCCGACCGAGATGTCGCCCTTCTGGGTGCTCAGCTGCGCGGTGCCGTTGAGGCGGCCGACCGTGACGTCGCCGGCCTGCAGGGTGAGGTGGGCGGCGGCGGTCTCGTCGAGCTTGACCGAGCCGTGCGCGCCCTCGAAGGTGACGTCGCCGAGCCGGCCGACGCCGCGGAACTCGGCGCTGGCGGTCCTGGCCTCGACCCGGGAGCCGGCGGGCAGCTGGACCGTGACCTCGACGGAGCCGGAGCTGCCGAGGAGCCGGTTGCCCGACTCGGCGGCCTCGATCCGCAGGACGCCGTCGGTGAAGGCGACCTTGACGCGCTCGGCGGCCTTGACGTCGCTGCTCTTGCCGGCGGACGCGGGCCGGACCTCGACGGTGGTGTCGGCCCGGTCCGCGGCGATGATCTGGATGCGGCCGGCGGGGATGTCGAGGACGGCGG
>CAKUMG010000899.1 GCA_934667465.1 uncultured Actinoplanes sp.
CCACGTGGCAGCCGTGGCGCTCCAGCCGCCGGGGGCCGCGCCGACGTCGACCGCTCCGTCGCCGACCTCCTCGGCCTCACCGAGATCGAGAAGCCGCCGGTGCTCGCCGCCCGCGGTGGCTGCTGGTTCCGGGGCGGGGCCCTGGAGCTCCACTTCGGAGTCGAGCCGCAGTTCACCCCCGCCCGCAAGGCCCACCCCGGCCTGCTGATCGCCGGCCTCGGCGAGCTGGCGAAGCGCCTGACCGGCGCGGGCGTCGCCGTCGACTGGGACGACAGTTTCCCGGGGCACCGCCGCTTCTACGCCTCCGACCCCCTGGGCAACCGCCTCGAGTTCCTCGAACCCGAGCCGCCGGCCCAGCAATGAGCCCGGCCGCTCACCGGCCCGGCACCCGGTCGACGCCGCGCACCGGCCGGCCCGCGGCGTGCAGCGTGCCGGCCGCCGCGCCCACCAGACCCGGCGAACCCGTGACCGCTGCCGCCACCATCGGCGTCCTCGGGCGGAACCGTGCACGCACCGGACAGCGGCCGTGGTCCAATGGCGGCAGGCCTGCCCGACGCGCGCGATACCGGGTCAGCGCGCGTCACTGAACCCAAGGGTGGCGGCACCGTTCGAGTCGGGCCAGGCTCCCGCCCCGGTTCGACGCCGGTGACCCTCCGGGCGGCCAGTAGGTTACCCACCATGGAGATCATCAACGTGGCGGTCAGCGGGCTCGGCGCGATCGGCGGGTCGCTGCTGCGGTTGCTCGCCGACCGCGGCGGGAGGTTCCGCGTGGTGGCGGCCGTCGACTCGTCCGGGGCCGTCGTGCGCGGGGAGGGCTTCGATCCCGGGGCCCTCGCGGCGCACAAGGCGGCGGGCAGGCGAGCGGTCGAGTTCCCCGGCGCCACGGTCGCCGGCAGCACTGTGAGCGATGTGCTGGCGGCCGGCGTTCGCGTGGACATCCTGGTCGAGGCGGGCCCCGGCGACCTCGAGACCGGCGGGGCCGGGCTGGCGGCCGTACGCGCCGCGCGCAGCGCCGGGATCCCCGTGGTGCTGGCGAGCAAGGCGCCCCTGGTGCTGGCGTGGGACGAGCTCACCGGTGCCGGGCCGCAGATCGCCTACAGCGCGTGCGTCGGCGGGGCGCTGCCGACCGTGACCCTGCTGCGGACGGCGCTGATCTCGGCGCGGGCGCTCAAGGTCGAGGCTGCCCTCAACGGCACGAGCACGCTGGTCCTGGCGCTGCTCGAGGAGGGGCTCGACCTGCCCGCCGCGGTGGCCCGGGCGCAGGAGCAGGGCATCGCCGAGCCGGACCCGTCGTACGACCTGGACGGCTGGGACGCCGCCAGCAAGCTCGTGCTGTTCGCGAACGCGGCCCTCGGCGCCCGCGCCCGGCTGGCGGACGTCGCGGTGACCGGGATCGGCGCCGTGTCCGGGGACGACCTGCGGGCGGCCCGCGCCCGCGGCGAACGGATCATGGCCCTGGCCACCGCGATCCCGGACGGCGACACCTGGCGGCTCACGGTCGCGCCGGCCACGGTCGCGGCCACGCACCCGCTGGCCCGCCTCGACCCCGAGGAGATGGGCATCGTCGTGCACACCGACGTCGCGGGCCGGCTGACCGCGAGCACCCTCGAACCGGACGCCGTCCCGTCCGCGGCCGCCGTCCTTCGTGACCTGATCACCGTGGGAGGTTCGCTGCGGGCGTAGTCGGCGGGGCCTCGCCGGGAGCGGTGCCGGTGGGAGATTGGGGGCATGGACTTCCGTTTCGCGTACAAGTCGGCAGTGGCGGTTTTCACCGATCTCGTCTATCGGGTTCCCGCCGGGCATTGGTACGGGCCGGGGCTCGGGCATTGGACGTTGCGGAAGCTCGTCGGGCACACCGTCGGGTCCGGGCTGCGGGAAGTGAGCACCAAGCTGACGAGCCCGGGCTCCACCGTGACAGTCGCCAGTGCGGCGGACTATTGGGGGTACGCGCGCACGGCGCCCCCGGAGATGGTCGCGGCCGCGGTGGCGGCCTCCGACGAGGATGCGCGGGTGACCGGGGAGGGGCTCGGGGCGGAGCCGGCCGCGGCGGTGGCCGGGTTCGCGCGGGAGGCGGCGCAGGCGCTCGCGGCGGCCGGGGATGCCGACGTGGTGACCACCGCGATCGGGGGGATGCGGGTGCGCGACTGGATCCCGACGCGGACGTTCGAGCTGGTGGTGCACGGTCTGGACGTGGCGGCGGCGGTGGAGGTGCCGGTGGAGTTCGCGGCGGAGGTGGTCGCGGAGGTGACCGCGCAGGCGGCGCGGGTGGCGGCCGGCGGCGAGGACGGCACCCTGGTGCTGCGGGCGCTGACCGGCCGGGGCGGGCTGCCCGCGGGCTATTCGGTGATCGGCACCTGAGGCGCTCACTCTGAAGGCCACTTTCCGCTCGTTGTTTCGCCATTGAAATGGCGTTCGGAATGGTGATTGCGCATTTTCCCGTGCGGGTACGATCGGTTTCCTCGAAGCGATGCGTCGATCCGTCCCGCCATTTCCCGGGTCCGGTCCGCGGTGCCGATCGGAGCAGGGGAATGCCAGGGACGGGGGTGCGCGCCGGCCGGTTGCGGGTCGACGGGCTGGGCGCGCTGCGGGCGTTCGTCGACGGGGCGGAGATCGAGCTCGGCCCGCCCAAGCGGCGCGCCGCCTTCGCCGTGCTGGCGCTGTGCGCGGGCACGACCGTGTCCCGCGCGGAGCTCGTCGACCGGATCTGGGGCGCGGAGCCGCCGGCCACGGCGGCCGGCAACCTGCACACGTACCTGTCCGGGCTGCGCCGCGCGCTGGGCCCGGCGCGGGACCTGCTGGACAGCGACCGGTCCGGCTACCGGCTGCGGCTCGACCGGGCGATGTTCGACGTCGCGCGCGCCGAGGACCTGGCCGAGCGGGCGCGGACCGCCCGCGGCGCGCGGGAGGGCGCGTACGAGCGGGCTCTGGCGGTGTGGACGACCGGGACGCTGTTCGCGGGGGTGCCGGGGCCGTTCGTCGAGCGGGCCCTCTGGGAGTCCGCCGGCGAGCCGCGTCCCGGGTGGGCGCTGCTCGGGGTCGGCGGGACGACCGCGTCGACGTGCCGACCGAGGACGAGCTGCTGGCCCTCGCGGAAGGGACCGGGGCGTGAAAGCGCGCAGGCCGAGGCTCGAACGGCCGGTGCTGCTGGGCATCGGGCTGTCCCTGGCCGTGCTGGCCGGGGCGGGCGGCTTCGCGGCGCGGCAGGCGGCCGCCGCCTCCGAGCCGCTGACCGGCATCCGGGTCGGCGCCGCCGACGCCCGGATCCTCACCCTCGCGGCGACGGCCTGCCCGGCGCTGACC
>CAKUMG010000900.1 GCA_934667465.1 uncultured Actinoplanes sp.
GTGCGGAGCCGGTCCGGCAGTGCGGAGCCGGTCCGGCAGTGCGGGGTCCGGTGCGGCGGCGTGCGGGTCTGGCGGTTGAGGCCGGCTCGGATGTGCGGGTCCTGCTCTGGAAGTGCGGAATCCGACCTGGCGGTCGGGGGCCCGGCCCGCGCGGTCCGCTGTGCGGGGTCCGGTCTGGCGGTGTGCGCGGTTCGCTCCGGCGGTGTGGGGGTCTGGTCGGTGGTGGGCGCGGCCCGGAGCGGTCGTCGTTCTGCGGCCGGGTGCCGGGAGAGGCGCGGCGGCTCCGCCGTCCGCAGTCCCGGCGGGGCGGCCGTCGTAGGATGCGGCGTGCTTCTGGGGGGATACCGGGACGAGTTCTCGTCGTGGCCGGCGGGGACCGAGCTGGTGGATGCGTCCGGGTGGGTGGACGACCCGGTGTTCTGGCCGGCCTATCTGCTGCATGTCGGCTCGGCGGGGGCGGCGGCGGAGGCGTTCGACGCGGACCTGGCTGATCTTGATGCCTGCCTCGACGAGTTCGGGCGCGCCGATCGGTGGCCCGTCTTCGCGGTTCCGCTCGGGGCCGGGACGATGCATGTGGTCGTCCGCAACCTCCCCGGCGATCAGGACATCGACCTGGTGTACGACGCGATGGCGGGGCGGGCGCTGGAGGAGCATGCCGCGGGCGCCGGCGGGTACGAAGTGCCCGGGCTGCCGTGGGCGCTGCTTCCGGTGAACCCCGCCGAGCTGCTGCTGGGCCTGCCGTTCTTCGCGCCGCCCGGTGACGGGGACCGGCTGACCGAGGCGTACGCGGCCGTGGCAGCGGCATTGCGCACGGTCGGAGCCGTCGCGCTGGTCGAGGAGCTGGCGGCGGAACTGCTGGTTCGCTAGGTTGCCCGACTCGGCGCGGGTGCTTCCGGCCTCCGGGTTGTGGGGCGGTAATCCGGTGGGGCGGATGTGCGGGAGTCACTACCCTCGGCCGCGTGATTACTCGTGACAGTCGCCCCAGCTCCGGCGATGGCGGCGGCGGCCCGCACGACGGCAGCCTGGACGGCGGCGGCCCGCACGACGGCAGCCTGGACGGCGGCGGTCTGGACGGCGGCGGCCTGGACGGCGGGGGCTCGGACCACGGCGGGGTGGAGTGGCGGGTCGGGGCGGCGGCGGAGTTCGGGGAGCTCGCGGCGCTTGTGCGGCGGTGTCTCGACCGGGACGGTGGGCTGCCGCTGGCGGTCGAGGACGGGTTCCTGCGGAGCCGGTGGCTCGGGGAGCGGACGACGGGCATCCAGGCGCGCGACGGTGGCGGGGTGCTGGTGGCCGCGGGGGCGGTCCGGCCCGGGCCCGGCGGGGATGGGGCGGTGTTCGGCGGCCTCGTGGATCCCGCGTGGCGGGGTGCCGGGCTGGGCGGGCAGTTGCTGGACCGGGGGCTCGAGGCGGCCCGCGGGTGGGGTGGCGCCGTCGTCGTGGAGACCGAGTCGTGGAGCCGGGCAGCGGAGGAGCTGTTCGTGTCCCGGGGGTTGCGGCGGATCTTTCTCGAGGATGTGATGCGGTTCGACCTCGCGGCCGACGGGACTGTCGTGGGCGCGGCGACGGCGGGTTCAGAGGATCCGGGACGCCCAGCGGGCAACCGGCCTGCGGGGACGGGTCCGGGAGAGGACGACCGGCCGGTGGGGATGGGGCTGGAGGACTGGGACGGGGCCGGGGCGGCGCGGTTCTTCGCGGTGTACGAGGCGGCGTTCCGGGAGCGGCCCGGGTTTCCCGGATGGTCGGCCGGGCGGTGGGTCGAGGAGACCGTGGACGAGGATTTCCGGCCCGGGTGGAGCCTGCTGGCGACCTTGCCCGGGATCGGGGACGCCGGGTTCGTGACCGCGGCGGACGGGTGGATCGTGCAGGTCGGGGTCGTGCCCGCGGCGCGGGGGCGTGGTGTCGGGGCGGCGCTGATCGGGGAGGCGCTGCGCCGGATGCGCGCGGACGGGGCGGCCGAGGTGTGGCTGGACGTCAACGTCGACAACCGGGCAGGGGATCTCTACCGGCGGCTCGGATTTGAGCACCGCGGCCGGCGGGGTCGCTACGCGATGGATCTAGGTTCCTAGGACGCGTTAGGGAGCATGATCCGAGGGTCGCCTGGCTGAGCGCGGGTTCACTGACGGCCGACGATCAGCAGCGACCGCCTGGCCGAACGCAGATCCCCCTGAGGGTCCGCGACCAGCAGCGGCCGCCTGACAACGAGCAGACACAGGCACCGGTGGTGCCGGCGGGAGAACTGAAGGTCCGCGACCATCAGCGGCCGCCTGACGACGAGCAGGCACAAGCACCGGTGGTGCCGGCGGAGGAACGGGACGCGGGGCCGGGGTCGCCGGGGCGGCCGCCGGCGGGATCCGGTGGGGGTCTGGGAACGCGCTGAGAACGAGACATTGAACGCTATCGGCCGGGTGCATGTGCCACGCAGCCCGGTCATGGGACACAATGGGTGCCGTAGGAGGGGAGTATTCCCTCGCATCGGTCTCGTCAGCACGGCATGCATCCCCGTGGATGCGCCCGGGGCCGGTGGTTCCCCTGTCGCGCGGGGTCGCGCACGAGCGCGGGCCGGGCGGGCGGGGAGCGGAAGAGACCTCCGACAGTCGCACTTCGCCTCGTCAGGTTTCCCGGCCCGGCGTGGCGATGTCTCGTGTCTGCCGGAGGTTCTTGTTGAACATCTCTCCCTGGATCTGGTTCGCCACCCTCGGCGCGCTGGTGGTCATGCTCGCCGTCGACCTGCTGATCGTCGGGCGGCGGCCGCACGAGCCCTCGATGAAGGAGGCCGGCGGCTGGGTGGCCTTCTACGTCGGGCTCGCGCTGCTCTTCGGGCTCGGCGTGTGGGTCACCGCCGGCGGGCAGCCCGCGGGTGAGTTCTACGCCGGCTGGCTCACCGAGTATTCGCTGAGCGTCGACAACCTGTTCGTCTTCATGATCATCATGTCGCGCTTCGCCGTACCGCGGCAGTTCCAGCAGAAGGTGCTGCTCATCGGCATCGTGCTGGCGCTGGTCATGCGGGGCGCGTTCATCGCCGCCGGGGCCGCGCTGATCGAGCAGTTCTCCTGGGTCTTCTACATCTTCGGCGCGTTCCTGGTCTACACGGCGATCACGCTGCTCAAGAACGACGAGGAGGAGGAGTTCACCGAGAACATCCTCATCCGCTGGTCGAAGCGCGTCTTCCCGGTCTCCAGCTCGTTCGACAGCGGCAAGATGACCGTCGTCACCGAGACCGGCCGCCGGTTCTTCACGCCGATGCTCATCGTCATGATCGCGATCGGCACCACCGACCTGATCTTCGCGCTGGACTCGAT
>CAKUMG010000901.1 GCA_934667465.1 uncultured Actinoplanes sp.
GTGTGGACCAGGGCCGCGCTGCCGACCAGGCCGAGCAGCGCCGCCAGCAGGAGGCAGAACCGCGTACGCATAATGCCTCCTCGCCAGTCGGTCGTCGGCTGCTCTATCGGCAGGGGCGGGCCGGGCTGGAGGTTCTCACTGTGTGATCAGGACGCCGTACCAGCCGGAGACGACGTTGCGGGACAGGACGCCGGGCACCTGCCGCGGGACGGTGTCGCCGAGGGAGAACCCGCCGTCGCCGAGCTGGCCCGCGACGTCGAGGCCCCAGCACCAGACGGTGGAGGCGGCAGCGGTGGCGCAGTTGAAGGCCACGCCGGCGGTCACGGTGCGCCAGTCGGTGCGGGTGCCCACCCGGACCGGTACGCGGCGGGTGGTCTGGTCGCCGAGCCCGAGCTGCCCGAAGCCGTTGGACCCCCAGCACCACAGCGAGCCGTCGGTGCGCACCGCGCAGGTGTGCATGCCGCCGGCGGTGACGAGGCTCCACGTGGTGTCGGTGCCCACCTGGGCGGGGGCGGCGACGAGCCCGCCCGCGTCGTTGTTGCCGAGGCGGCCGAACGTGTTGTACCCCCAGCACCACAGCGTGCCGTCGGTCCGGGTCGCGCAGGCGTGCTGCGGGCCCGCCGACACCGTGGCCCAGGTGGTGGCGGTGCCGACCTGCAGCGGGCTGGTGCGGCCGGTGGTCTCGCCGGTGCCGAGCTGGCCGCCGGCGTTGTGCCCCCAGCACCACAGCGTGCCGTCGGTCCGGGTGGCGCAGGCGTAGCCGTCGCTGACCGCGACCTCGGCCCAGGTACTGACCGTGCCGACCTGCACAGGGACGCTACTGGCCGTGGTGGTGCCCTGGCCGAGCTGACCGTACGTGTTCGCACCCCAGCACCACAGCGTGCCGCCGGTGCGGACGGCGCACACGCTGCCGGCCCCCACGCCCACGGTGCGCCAGTCGGTGCCGGTGCCGACCCGGGACGGCGCCTGCCGGGGCGCGGTGTCGCCGGTCCCCCGCTGCCCGGACTCGTTCGCACCGGAGCACCAGAGGTCACCGCCGGTCCCGATGGCGCAGTAGTTCCGCTGTCCCACGGCCAGCACCCGCCACGTGGTGCCGGTCCCCTCGGGCACGGGAACCCAGTCGTGCTGCCCGGTCTGGGCGCTGGCGCTGCTGCCCCAGCACCACAGGCCGGCGTCGTCGCGCACGGCACAGGTGTGCGCGGTGCCGCCGCTGACCCGCGACCACGTCGTCCCGGCGCCGACCCGGACCGGTTCGGTGCGGGGGACCGCGTCGCCGAGACCCAGCTGCCCGTACGCGTTCGCACCCCAGCACCACAGCGAACCGTCCGTGCGCGGGGCACAGCTGTGGTCGCCGCCGAGCTCGAAATCTTCGGCCCATGAGTCGCTCGTGCCGACCTGCACGGGCACGCCGCGGTCGGCGGTGTCCCCGACGCCGAGCTGCCCCGAGCCGTTCGCGCCCCAGCACCACAGCGTCCCGGTGTCCCGGCGCCCGCAGGTGTGCGTGGCGGCGCTGAACACTGTCGTCCAGGCCTCCGTACCGACCCGGACGGGCGCGGTGCGGACGGCGGTGTCCCCCAGACCCAGCTGCCCGTGGTCGTTGCGGCCCCAGCACCAGAGGCTGCCCCCGGTCTGCAGCCCGCAGGAGGTGTCGCCCAGCCGCGTGCTCACCGAGCGCCAGGTGGTGGCCGTGCCGACCTGGAGCGGGAACTCGTGCTCCGCGGTGTCACCGGCACCGAGCTGGCCGTACGTGTTGGCGCCCCAGCACCACAGCGTGCCGTCCGCCTTCGTCGCGCACGCGTGGCCGCCGCCCGCGCTGACCGTGCTCCACGTGGCCTCCGTCCCGACCTGGTGGGGCTGCCCGTTGGCGCCCGAGCCGGGGCCGGCCTGGTGCAGGTCGTTGCGGCCCAGGCACCACAGCGTGGCGTCGGACCGGATCGCGCACGCGAACCCGTTCCCCGTGGAGACGCTGCGCCAGGCGAGCGCGCTCGTCTGGTAGCTGCCCCAGAGGTAGGAGTCCTGGCCGTTGCCGAGCTGCGCGTAGTCGTTGGCGCCCCAGCACCACAGCGTGCTGTCGGCCTGGATGCCGCAGGAGTGGGCGGCGCCGGTGGAGACCCGGCTCCACGTGTCACCGGCCGCACCCGAGCGCACGGGTTCCAGCGCCGTCGTCACCGCGGCGCCCCAGCGGGTCAGCGCCCCGGCCCGGAAGTCGGCGGCGGCGCTCAGCGTGGAGCCCGGGTCACCGGTGGCCGCCGTGAACGCCGAGTCGGCGCGGCCGACGCCGAGCCCGGCCACGACGAGCGCGACGAGCGCCGCGAGGGCGATCGCCGTTCGTGCGCGCCGCGTGCGTACCACTGCACCTCCAGGTTCGGACCTTGGTGTTGATCGGCAGGGCGGGGGCGGGGTCAAGGGATCGGGCTCGGCGGAATGCTCAACCGCGGCGGTACGGCGTCGATGGGGGCCGCATGTCGAGGCGCGGATCCGTCGTTCCCAGCGCCCGGGCGCTACGGGTCGGTGTCGCAGTCGCTGCCGTGCTGGTGGCCGTCCTGGGCAGCGGCGCGCTGATCTGGTCCGCGTCCGGCGCGGCGTTCAGCGCGACGACGTCGACGCCGGCCAGTGCGTGGGCGGCCGGCTCGGTGCGGCTGACCGACGACGACGGCGGGACGGCCCTGTTCACCGCCGCGGGCCTCAAGCCGGGGCAGACGATCGTCAACTGCATCAAGGCCACGTACGCGGGGTCGGTGCCCGCCGCGGTCCGGCTCTACGCGACGCGGGCCGGCGAGACGTCCGGCAGCGGCGGCACCGGGCTGCTGCCGTTCGTGCACCTCACGGTCGAGGAGGGCACCGGCGGCGCGTACGGCTGCGGTGGTTTCACCGGCGCCGCCACCGTCTGGGACGCGGCAGCCCACCCGGGTGCCGCCTCCGGGGTGCTCGGCGACTTCCCCGCCACCTACGCCCAGGGGCTGCCGTCCGGCCCGGCGTCGTGGGTGGCCGGCGACTTCCGGGTCTACCGGCTGACGCTCACCGTCGACGGCGCGATCCCGGACGCCGCCCAGGGTGCGTCAGCCGCGGTCGCGTTCACCTGGGAAGCCCGCTCGTGATCGATCGGCTCCGGCTGCCGGTGGCCGCGCTGGTGCTGGCGCTGGTGACCGCCGGGGTGAGCCTGACGTTGCTCGGGCTGCTGCCGTACGTGCTCGGGTGGTCGTCGTCGGTCGTGCTGACCGGCTCGATGGAACCGCGCATCGCCCCGGGCGACGTCGTCGTGCTCTCCCCCGCCGACCCGGCCCGGCTGCGGAGCGGC
>CAKUMG010000902.1 GCA_934667465.1 uncultured Actinoplanes sp.
CGCGGAGAGCTACTACCTCAACCCGGTCCCGCTCTCCGACATGATCCTGGAGAAGGCGCCGAAGATCAGCGGCTCGGTGAAGGTCGGTGGCAAGGTCTCGGTCGGTAGCGGCTGGTGGCCGGACCCGTTCACCTACAGGTACCAGTGGAAGTCGAACGGCGTCGCCATCAAGGGCGCGACCGGCGAGACGTACACGATCCCTGCGGCCCAGGCCGGCAAGCGCCTCACCGTCACGATGTGGGTCACCCGCACCGGCTTCCACCCCGCGAGCGCCACCTCGCCCTCGACCGGCGTGGTCGCGAAGGGCACCGCCTCCAAGGTCACCAAGAAGCCCACGATCACGGGCACGGCCAAGGTCGGCCGCACGGTGACCGCGGCCGTCGGCACATGGTCACCGAAGGTCACGTCCTACAAGTACGAGTGGCGGCTCAACGGCAAGGTCATCAAGGGCAGGACCGGCCGGACCCTCAAGCTCACGTCCTCGATGCGCAACAAGAAGATCACCGTCCGCGTGATCGCCACGCGCACCGGCTACCTCGACGGCAGCGCCACCAGCGCGGCCCGCAAGGTAACCCGCTGAATCGCGGGGCAGGCCCTTTGCCTGCCCCGCGCGTGAGGTCGCCGCATGCGGCGCTGTCGGGCGGCACCGTCGTCGTGGCCGGCTCGCCGACCCGGGGTGGCGGCGAGGGCGGCCTGGACGCCGACGGCGCGGTGACGATCACGGGCGGCACCGCGGCGCCCCGGAGTCAGGGGGTGTCCCCAGGGGCGGTCAGGCGCAGCGACCCGCGATGGGCGACAGCCAGTCGGTCATCCGGGTCTCGAGGATCTTGTCGAGGTCCTTCGTCGTCTTGATCTGGTCGAAGAAGGCGCCGTCGGCCGCGCTCTTGGACAGCTTCGCGGCCGACTGCGCCCCGGCGTCCTTGATCTCCGGGTCCTGGGCCGCGCCGGTCTCCTTGCGGACCTGCGCGCTGACGTCCTTGAGCTGCGCGGCGGCGTCCTTCTCGGCCTCGGTCGCCTCGGTGGCCTGCTTGGCCTCCTTGTAGGCGATCATCTTGCCGAGCTCGGTGCCGAACGCCTGCAGCTCGGTGTCGAAGATCTTGTCGAGCTTGGCGCAGACCGTCCTGGTGTTCGCCGAGTAGTCCGGTGCCGGGCTGGTGGCAGCGGCGGCCGTGGAGGGGACGACCAGCTGCGGGGCCTCGCTCGCGGTTTCCGCGTCGTCGCCGCTGCAGCCCGCCCCGGACAGGAGCAGACCGCCGAGTGCCGCGGCCAGGAGAGCGCGTCGCATGTCAAGGTCCTGTTCTTCTGGAGACGTCCGAACCCCGGCGACGATACGTCCGCGACGGGGCACCGTCCAACCGACGTGCCCCTCCCGGGCGCGTCATCGCCGGGCGTGGCGGGGATCCACTGCCACTGTCGGCCGGTGGGGGCAGGATGGAGGCGTGACGACGAATGACGAGAGCGGCTACCGCATCGAACGCGACACGATGGGTGAGGTCCGGGTTCCGGCCGACGCCCTCTGGCGGGCGCAGACCCAGCGCGCGGTGGAGAACTTCCCGATCTCCGGGCGCGGGCTGGAATCGGCCCACATCCGGGCGCTGGCCCGGATCAAGGGCGCGGCCGCGCAGGTGAACGCGTCGCTGGGCGTGCTCGACGACGACCTGGCCAAGGCGATCGCGACGGCCGCGGCGCACGTGGCGGACGGCGGCTACGACGACCAGTTCCCGATCGACGTGTTCCAGACCGGGTCGGGCACCTCCTCCAACATGAACGCCAACGAGGTGATCGCCACCCTCGCCTCGCGCGAGCTGGGCCGCGAGGTGCACCCCAACGACCACGTGAACGCGTCGCAGTCGAGCAACGACGTCTTCCCCTCCTCGATCCACCTCGCGGCGACCGAGGCTGTCACCAACGATCTGGTCCCGGCGCTGAGCCACCTCGCCGAGTCGCTGGAGGCCAAGGCCACCGCGTGGGCGGAGGTCGTCAAGAGCGGCCGCACGCACCTCATGGACGCGACCCCGGTCACGCTGGGGCAGGAATTCTCCGGGTACGCGGCGCAGGTGCGCTACGGCATCGATCGGGTGACCGCCGCCGTGCCCCGCCTGGCCGAGCTGCCCCTGGGCGGCACCGCGGTGGGCACGGGGGTCAACACCCCGCCCGGGTTCGCGCCGGCCGTGATCGAGCGGCTGCGCGAGGCGACCGGCCTGCCGCTGACCGAGGCGCGCAACCACTTCGAGGCGCAGGGCGCGCGGGACGGGCTCGTCGAGGCCTCCGGGCAGGTCCGGGTCGTCGCGGTGAGCCTTTACAAGATCGTCAACGACATCCGCTGGATGGGCTCGGGCCCGCGGGCCGGCCTGCGCGAGCTGCGCCTGCCCGACCTGCAGCCGGGCTCGTCGATCATGCCCGGCAAGGTGAACCCGGTGGTGCCCGAGTCGGTGCGGCAGGTGGCCGCGCAGGTCATCGGCAACGACGCCGCGGTCGCGTTCGCCGGCACCCAGGGCGACTTCGAGCTCAACGTCATGCTGCCGGTGCTGGCCCGCAACGTGCTCGAGTCGATCAAGCTGCTCGCCGCGGCCGCCCGGATGCTCGCCGACCGGTGCATCGACGGCCTGGAGGTCAACGAGGAGGTCGCCCGCGGCTACGCGGAGGGCTCGCCGTCCATCGTGACGCCGCTCAACCGCCATCTCGGCTACGACGAGGCCGCGGCGATCGCGAAACAGGCGCTCAAGGAAGACAAGACCATCCGGGCGGTAGTGATCGAACGCGGACATGTCGCCAACGGCACTTTGACCGAAGAACAGCTCGATGCGGCTTTGGACGTCCTCCGGATGACGCGCCCCTGACATTTCCCCGTCGCCGACCACGATCGACCCTTGTAAATGATCGTGGTCTTCGATGGAATGCGGGCATGAGAAGACGCCTCACGGCGGGGGCCGTCGCCACCGCGACCGGTCTCGCGCTCCTGACCGGCCTGCCGGGAACACCGGCCGGCGCGGCCCCTGCCACCGCCACCTCCGAATACACCGTCGTCGCCGGGGACGGTGTCTCGGCGACCGCCGCCCTCGCCGCCATCGAGGCCGCCGGCGGCACCGTGATCAGCAGCAACACGGCCGTGGGCACCTACCGGGTGTCGTCGGGGGCCGCGGACTTCCGGACCCGCGCGGCCCGGTCGGACGAGCTCGTCGGCGCCGCGAGCCGCAAGCCCGTCGGGCGCGCCCCGAAGGAGTCCCCGATCGAGCAGCCCATCCCCGACAGTGAGGCGCGGATCGGGGCCACCTCGCACGGTGTGACCC
>CAKUMG010000903.1 GCA_934667465.1 uncultured Actinoplanes sp.
GCGCTGGGCCCGCCAAGAGCGGCCGGCCACGACCGGGCCCGCCCGGGCCGTCACAGCGGGTCGCCGGCCACCGACGCGTAGGCGGCCGCGAGCCGCGCCACGACCGGATGCCCCGGGTCGAGGGTGACGTCGTCGGCGCGGGCGAGCGGCTGCACCCCGACAGCCGCGTTCGTGGCGAAGCCCGCCACCATGCCGCGCAGGTCGGCGGGACGCAGCGGCCGGATCAGGTACGGGTGCACGTCGCGCAGCAGCTGCATGGTCACCCCGTCGAGGCACCGGCCCGACGGCCACACCACGGTCCCGTCCGCCGCGACGAAGCCGGCGTTCCACGTGGCGCCCTCGCCGATCAGGCCGGCCCGGTCGGTGAGCAGCACGTCGCCGAACCCGGCCAGCTGGGCGAGCCGCCGCTCGCGGACGACGCCGTACAGCCCGACGCCCTTGATCTCCGGCGCGTCGCGTTCGCCGGCCGCCGTGCGTACGGTCAGGGGTTGATCGGCGGCCGGCACCCCCGCACGCACCGTGACCAGCACCCGCGGCCGTGCCGGGGCGGCGGGCCGGGCGACCCCCACGGCGGGGTCGAAGACGGTGACCCGGACCACGGCGGGGGAGCGGTCACCGACTGCGGCGCGCACCCACTCCCGCACCCGGGTCACGTCGAGGGTCGCGTCGAAGAGCGTCCGGCAGTCGCGTCGCAGCCGGTCGAGGTGCAGCCCGAGACCCCGTACCCGACCGGAGTTGACCTGAAAAGTCGTGAAGTGCCCGTAGTTGGTGAGCGCCAGCGCCTGCAGCTCCGCGACACCGGCCGTGACCCCGTCGAGGGTTCCCGTCTCCATGGGAGAGTTGTAGCAGCCCACGGTTGGCGAAGCGGCGTACCCTGCGGCTGATGTCTCCATCGAGGAGCCGACATGAGCGAAGCCGCCATCAGCATCACCGCGCTGCACAAGGCGTTCGGGTCGACGAAGGCCCTCGACGGGCTCGACCTGACGGTGACCGCGGGGGAGGTGCACGGCTTCCTCGGACCCAACGGCAGCGGCAAGACCACCGCCATCCGGGTGCTGCTGGGACTGCTGAAACCCGACACCGGCACCGTACGGATGCTGGGTGGCGACCCGTGGCGCGACGCCGACACGCTGCACCGCCGCCTCGCGTACGTGCCCGGCGACGTCACCCTCTGGCCCGGCATCACCGGCGGCGAGGCCATCGACCTGCTCGGCCGGCTGCGCGGCGGCGCCGACCGGCGGCGCCGCGACGACCTCCTGCAGCAGTTCGACCTGGACCCGCGTAAGAAGGCGCGCACCTATTCGAAGGGCAACCGGCAGAAGGTCGCGCTGGTCGCCGCGCTCGCGTCGGACGCCGAGCTGCTGCTGCTCGACGAGCCGACCTCCGGGCTGGACCCGCTGATGGAAGCGGTGTTCCAGCGGTGCATCCACGAGATCAAGGGCCAGGGCCGCACGGTGCTGCTGTCCAGCCACATCCTGGGTGAGGTCGAGGCGCTCTGCGACCGGGTGAGCATCATCCGGCTCGGCCGCACGGTCGAGTCCGGCACATTGAGTGAGCTGCGCCACCTGACCCGGACGTCCATCGCGGTCGAGACGGCGCAACCGCTGACCGGCCTGGACAAGCTGCCCGGCGTCCACGACGTGGTCGTCGATGACCACCACGCCCGGTTCGACGTGGACACCGCGCAGCTGGGCACCGTGGTCCGCGAGCTGGCGCCGCTCGGCGTACGCAGCATGACCAGCTCCCCGCCGACCCTGGAGGAGCTGTTCCTGCGCCACTACGGTGACGCGTCGTGACCGGGACGGCGGCGCTGCTGCGCTTCCTGCTGCGCCGCGAACGGTTCGCCCTGCCCTGGTGGCTGCTGGGCGTCACGCTGCTCGTGCTCGTGCAGTCCGTGCAGAGCCAGAGCCTGTACGGCACGCCCGGGGAGCTCGCGGCGCTGCGGCAGACGGTCGGCGCCAACACCGCCGTCGTCGCGATGAGCGGGCCCGCCGCGCTGCTCGAGACCATCGGCGGCGAGATCGTGTTCGAGATCTTCGGCTTCGTTGCGATCGTGGTTGCCCTGATGTGCATGTTCCTGGTCGGCCGGCACACCCGCGCCGACGAGGAGTCCGGCCGTGCGGAACTGATCCGTTCGGTACGGGTCGGCCGGTACGCGCCGCTCGCCGCCGCCCTGCTCCTCGCGTCCGCGGCCGCCGGAGCCGCCGGGCTGCTGGTCTTCGCGGTGGCCACCGGCACGGGCTTGCCGCTCGCCGGCTCGGTCCTGTTCGGCGCCGCGGTCACCGCGATCGGGCTGGTCTTCACGGGCGCGACCGCCGCCGCGGCACAGATCTTCGAGAACACCCGCGCGGTGTACGGCTCCGTCGCCGCCCTGCTCGGCGCCGCGTACGCGCTGCGGGCAGCCGGCGACGCCGGCAGCGGGGCGTTGTCGTGGGCGTCTCCGATCGGCTGGGGGCAGCGCACGTTCCCGTACTCCGCCGACCGCTGGTGGCCGGTCCTGCTCTCGCTCGCCGCCGCCGCCCTGCTCGGCGCCGCCGCGGTGGCCCTGCTGGCCCGCCGCGACTTCGGTGCGGGCCTGGTCGCCCCCCGGCCCGGCCGCGCCCGGGCGTCGGCCCTGCTGCGCAACGAGCACGCCCTGGCCTGGCGCCTGCACCGTGGCGCGCTCGCGGGCTGGACGGTGGGCCTGTTCCTGGCCGGCGTCGCGTACGGCTCGATCGGCGAAAGCATCGAACAGTACGTCCGCGACAACCCGGAACTCGCCGACTTCCTCACCGGCGGCGCCGCCGACGTCCTCGACGCCTACCTCGCGGTGACCGCGGGCATGGCCGCCCTGCTCGCGGCCGCCTACGGCGTGACCAGCGTGCTCCGCATCCGCGCCGAGGAGACCTCGGGCCGCGCCGAGACGGTCCTCGCCGGCCCGGTCAGCCGGTGGCGCTGGCTGACCGCCCAGCTCGGCGTGACCCTCGCGGGCACCGCCCTGGTGCTCATCGCCTTCGGCGCGGGAGAAGGACTCTCGTACGGGACGACCGTCTCCGATCCCGGCCAGGTGCCCCGCCTGATCGGCGTCGCCCTCGCCTCGCTGCCCGCGGTCTGGCTGGTCGCCGCCGTGACAGTGCTGCTGGTCGGCTGGCTGCCCCGCCCGGCCACGGTCGTGGCCTGGGTCGTGATCGCCTACTGCGCGGTCATCACCCTCTTCGCCGACTCCTTCGACCTGCCCGGCTGGTCCCGGCAGCGGCTGCTGGCGCACCTGGCCGGCAACGCCGACGCGCTGGTCAACCTGCTCACCT
>CAKUMG010000904.1 GCA_934667465.1 uncultured Actinoplanes sp.
GACCATGAGTGCCAGTCCGGCCCACTCGGCGTCCTCGCAGCCGGAGACGACATCCCAGCGGCCGGTGACCCGGATGCCCTCTCCGGTCCGCTCGCCGAGCCCGCCCGGCTTGCCGGAGCCGCAGATCAGCGCGTCCGGGTCGGCGAAGAGTTCCTTGAGCGCCACCTCGTCGTAGCCCACCACGGTGGTGGCCATGGTCTTGGCGGTCAGGCAGGTGCCCGCGATCCAGGCGGTGGAGGGGCAGGCCCGGCCCATCGCCGTCAGGGTGCGCACGGCGCCGGTGGCGTCCGCGGTCGTGGCCAGGGCGAAGGCGCCGCCCTCGCGCGCGGCGCGCACGCTGCCGGCGGCGGGCCGGTCCTGCTGTTCGGTCTTCTCGGCGTTCGCGGCCAGGGTGTCGATCATGATCTCAACAGAAGCAGCGGTACGCCGCGGCGGCCATACGCGCCCGGCCCCCGCACATACGCGAGTGGCTACCATCGGCGCGTGGACATGATCAGCGCGGCGGTCACCAGTGTGCGCGTCGGACGGGCGCGCGGCCGCCGGGTCGCCGAGGCCGGGCCGGCCGGGGTCCGCCTGCCGGCCGTTCCGGTGCTGGGCTTCCACGTGATGATGGCCGGCGACGGCTGGCTGATCACGGAACACGACGCCCCGGTCCCGCTGCGGCCCGGCGACATCGTCTTCACCGCCGCCGGGGCCGAGCACGGGATCGCGGGCAGCCCCTGCACCCTCGGCGAACTGCCGCCCGTGCTGATGGCCGACGTTCCGCCGCCGCCCGGGACGGCCGACTTCGAGTTCCTGTGCGCCACCTACCAGGTGCCGCCGGGCCGGACCCCGGGTTTCCTGCGCGGCCTGCCGGCGGTGCTGGCCTTCACCCCCGACTACGAGCGCCACCCCGAGCTGCGCACGGTGGTGACGATGCTCGCCGACGACTGCACGCGGGCGCAGCCGGGCGGCGAGGCGAGCCGCGCCGCGCTGATCGACCTGCTGACCGTGCACATCCTGCGCCACCTGCCGGAGCACACCGGTTCCCGGCCGCCGGCGGGTGAGCCGGCCATCGCCGGCGTGCTGCGCGAGATCCACGAGAACCCCGGCCGGCCGTGGACGGTGCAGCAGCTCAGCGACGTGGCCGGCCTGTCCCGGGCCGCCTTCACCCGCCGGTTCCGGGCGGCGACGGGCACCTCACCGATGGCGTACCTGACCCAGTGGCGGCTCGACTCGGCCGCCCATGTGCTGCAGCAGAGCGACGCACCGCTGACAGCCGTGGCGCGGCGGTTCGGCTACGCCACGCCGTTCGCCTTCACGACCGCATTCCGCCGCCGGTACGGCGTCCCGCCCGGCCGCTACCGCACCACGTCCGCGGGCGGCCGATGAGCGCCGGAACGGACCCGGGGTTCCGGGGGCATACCCGGGTAGGCTGCGGGTAACAGCCTTGGCGGGCCGGTGTCGGACTCGCGAGACGCCTCCGGTCAAGGCCCCGGGCGGCAAGCAGTGTCCGCCCGGGGCCGCCCCGCACGCAGGAGGATCCGTGGGAAGCAGCGAGCAACCGAACGGCCGCGGCCGGCCGTCCATCAGCTACACGGGCAACCCCGGCGTCAACGAGCTGGCGGAGACCCTCGGCCGGCTGGCCCGGTCGCTGCAGGACGAGGACAGCCTGCAGGACACGCTGAGCGGCATCGTCGCCGCCGCCGTGCACACCGTGCCGGGCGCGCAGCACGCCGGCATCACCGTGGCGCAGGGGCGGCGCGAGCTGAGGACGCCTGCCTCCACCGCGCAGCTCGTCATCGATGTCGATAACGCGCAGTACGCCACCGGCCAGGGCCCGTGCATCGACGCCGTCCGAGAGCACCGCACGCTGCGGCTGGCCGACATGGCCAGGGAGGAACGCTGGCCCGACTTCTCGAAGCGAGCACTGGAGCTCGGCGTCCGCAGCATGCTGTCGTTCCAGCTCTACGTCATCGGCGACGACCTCGGCGCGCTCAACCTCTACTCCGGGGTCACCGACGCCTTCGACGACGAATCCGAGTACATCGGCCTGCTCTTCGCCTCGCACGCCGCGGTGGCGATGGTCGGCGCGCAGAAACAGCGCGACAAGGACCTGGCCCTGACGATGCGGGACCTGATCGGCCAGGCCAAGGGCATCCTGATGGAACGCCACCGGCTCGACGCCGACCAGGCGTTCCGTGTGCTGGCCCGGGCCAGCCAGGAGACCAACACGAAACTGACCGAGATCGCCCGCTACCTCGCCGAGACGGGCGAGCTGCCCGCCCGGGGCAATCCGGCGCAGCAGCCCGGCCCGCCATGATCCCGGGCGTCCCTCAGGTGCGGGAGCGGCGTTCCCAGAGCAGGTCGGCGACCCGGTCGAGGCCCCGCGTCAGGTGCCGGCGGTAGGTGCTGAACGGCAACCCGAGCCGTTCCGCCGCGGCGTCCTGGGTCGGGACCCGGTGGAAGTACGTGGTCGCCAGCGCCCGGTGCATCTTCGTCTCGCGGGGATCCTCGCGCAGCGTGTCCACCGCCTCGACCAGCAGGTCCCGCAGCCGCTGGACCTGCGCCTCCGGTTCCTCGCCCGGCTCGGGCAGCACCAGCCATGATCCGAGCAGCGGGTTCGCGGCGAACGCGGGCCGGTTGTGCCAGGAGCGCAGCGCGTCGCGTACGGCGGTGTCGAAGTCCGATCTGCTCAGCACGCTCGCCTCGGCGCGCCGCAGCTCCGGGCGGTCGCCCGGCCCGTGCAGGGCGAGGTCGCTGAGCAGCGAGATCCAGGCGTCGTAGGGCATCTCGCGCCAGTCGTGCGCGTGCAGGTCGTAGTCGGCCCGCCCGAACCGCAGCGGTTCACCCACCCGCGGGAAGCCGGCCACCTCAAGGACCGGGCCGAGCGTGCTGCCCCGCGGCACCACCAGGAACGACCACGCCACCCGGTCGGTGAGCAGCCAGTCCTCGGCGATCGTCAGGCGCAGCAGCCCGTCGACGCCCTCGGGCCGGCCGGCGAGCGGGTGGTGGAAGCAGGAGAGGCAGACCCTTTCCCCCGTACGGGGTCCCCGGCCGCCGATCTCCCGCCAGAGCGCCGCGACGAAAGGGTCCGCGGCGATCTCCTCCGGGTCCGGGCCGGCCAGCAGCAGCGCCGCCCCGGTCGCGGCGACCGCCTTGTCGGCGGAGTCCCGGAACACGCGGAACGCCCCGGGCTGCCGGTCGAACCAGAACCCGGCGAGCGCGCCGGCCTCCTCGCCGCAGCGGCGGGCCAGTTCCACCACGACCTCCCGGTCCTGCGGGGCGGCCGGCTCGACATAGAAC
>CAKUMG010000905.1 GCA_934667465.1 uncultured Actinoplanes sp.
GCGCAGCATGCGGAGCTGACCGTCTCTGCCAAGCTTGCGGCATGAAGCGAGCCGAGCGGCAGTACGCCCTGGTCGACCTGCTCCGCGGGGCGCGCCGGCCTTGGTCCGCCGCTCGGCTCGCCGCGGAGTTCGGGGTGTCCTCACGCACGATCGAACGCGACATCGGGTCGCTCCAGCTCGCCGGGGTCCCCATCTATGCCGACCACGGTGCGGCGGGCGGCTACTCGATCCTGCGGGAGTACTCGCTGCCGCCGCTGAACCTGTCCGCCCCCGAGTCGCTGGCGGTGCTCGCCGGGCTCGCGCTGCTGGACTCCTCGCCGTACCAGGGCGCCGCCCGCCGCGCCCGCGCCAAGATCACCGCCGTCATGGCCGAGGAGCACCGCGCGCCCGTGCAGGAGATCCTCGGCACGATGCAGGTCATCGACGCCGTCGCCGCCACGGACGACGTGGTGCCCCTCGGAATGCTCTCCGACGTGATCGCCGCCCGGCGCGTGGTGCGGCTCACCTACCTGGGGGAGGACAAGAACGGCGGCCCGGATCCCGCCACCAGCACGGTCCGCGACGTCGAGACGATGGGGCTGCTCCGCGCGGGCGACGCCTGGCTGCTCACGGGCTGGTGCCGGCTCCGCGACGCGATCCGCGGCTTCCGCATCGAGCGCATCACCCGGCTCGAGATCCTCGCCGAGGTCCCGCCCCCGCGCGACCCGGCGCTCCTCAGAGCGGACCTCGCCCGCTGGCCGACCCGCCGCCTCGCCTGAAACCCCGCCGGCCGCCCCGCATCGCGGTCGTTGGACACCCCGGGCGGCCGTCCGTCTCCTTCGTGGCGCCTGGTGTCACACCGCCTTCGCCAGGTGGCCGCCGTCCACGACGATGGTCTGGCCGGTCAGGAAGCTCGCGCGGTCGCCCGCGACGAAGACCACGACGTCCGCGATCTCCTCCGGCGTGCCGAGCCGCCCGAGCGGGCTGCCCGCGGCCATCTTCTGGAACCGCTCGGCGCCCATGAACTCGGTGACGTTCTCGCTCGACACGTTGCCCGGCGCGATGCCGATGACCCGGACGTTGGCGGGACCCCACTCGACAGCCCACGACCTGGTGTAGGAGTCGATTGCGGCCTTCTGCGCGCCGTAGGTCGACATGTGCGGCATGTGCCGCGTACCGGCGATGCTGCTGATGTTGATGACGGAGCCGCCGCCCCGGGCGGCCATCCCCCGGGCGAAGCCGGTCGTGAGGGCGAAGGCGGCCCGGATGTTGACGTCCCAGGACTCGGCGGTCGCGTCGAGGCTCTGCTCCAGGCTGGGCCCGATGCTGTCCCGGTAGCTGGCCGCGTTGTTGACGAGCACGTCGACGTCGCCGGCCTCCTTGATGAGCCGGTCCACGTCGGCGGCGTCACCGAGGTCGGCGAGGATGAAGCGGGCCGTGCCGCCCGCCGCGGCGATGTCCGCGACGACCTCGTCCCCGCGCTCCCGGTTGCGGCCCGTGATCAGCACCGAGGCCCCCTCGCGTGCGAACGCCTCCGCGATCGCGGCGCCGATGCCGCCCCGCGCCCCCGCCCCCGTGATCAGGACAGTCTTTCCCGTCGAGCTCATGCTGTCTCCGACCCCCATACTGTAGTGACCGTTATATTTAACGGCCGCTACAGATGAAAGCACGGCGATCTTCCGGGGGCAAGCCCGCGCCGTACGATCACCGGGAAGTTCTGCCGTCCTGCCGCGGTTGTCAGGGTCGGATCCAGCGAAGGAGGCGGGGATGCCCCGAGGCAGGCCGCGAGAGTTCGACGCCGACCAGGCCCTGGACCGGGCGACGGACGTGTTCTGGCGCCAGGGCTACGACGGGACGTCCATCACCGATCTCACCGCGAGCATCGGCATCAACGCCCCCAGCCTCTACGCGGCCTTCGGCAACAAGCGCCAGATCTTCGACAAGGTCATGGACCGCTACATGGAGGTCAGGCTGATCCGCCGGGCGAAGGCGCTGTCCCTCGACGACCCGGCCGTGGCGGTGCGCGCCTACCTGGAGGGCGTCGTCCTCGACGGGACCATGCCCGACCACCCCAAGGGCTGCCTCATGGTCGGCGGCGCGCTGGTCTGCAGCGACGCCAACCGCGATGTCGCCGACCAGCTCGCCGCCCTGCGGGTCGACGTCCGCACCGACCTCCAGCACCTCTTCGCGCGCGCCGTCGAGGCCGGCCGCCTGCCCGCCGGCACCGACGCGGAGTCGCTCGGCTCCTATGTCGCCGCCGTCGGGCAGGGCATCGCCGTGGAGGCCGCGGGCGGCGCGTCCCGGCAGAGCCTCCTGAAGGTCGTCGACGTGGCCCTGTCCGCGCTGCCGGCGCCCGCCGTCGAGCTCATGCGGATAGCTGCGGGCGAGGCGCTGCGCCAGGCCGACAGTGTCCATAATCTCATGCACACGCTTGTCGGTCTCCGCCGTGTTCGGCAGCACATGGTAAATTTCCAGCGGTTCACGGATGATATCCTCCACGGTCATGCGGGGATTCAGCGAGGAGAATGGATCCTGAAAGATGATCTGCATCTCCTTGCGCAGCTCTTTGAATTTCCGCTTTCCGATCTTGCTGATGTCCTCGCCGTCAAAGATGATCTTGCCGCTTGTCGGCTCGACCAGGTGCAAAATCGTCCGCCCGAGCGTCGACTTGCCGCAGCCTGACTCGCCGACAATGCCGAGCGTCTCGCCCGCGTTCACCGAGAAGTTCACGCCGTCCACCGCGTGGAGCCAGCCCCGGGGCGTTTTGAAATATTTCTTCAGGTCCTGTACTTCGAGTATGGTACCCATCTTCGCTCCCCCTTTCAGATCTGGCTGCAGCGGCAGAAGTGTCCGGGCTCTACCTCGATCATCTTCTGCTCGGCGTGCTGACAAGCCTCGCAGGCATAGTCGCAGCGCTCATAAAAACTGCAATACTCCGGCAGCGCCGTCGGGTTCGGCATCAAACCCTTGATGGGCTTAAGGCGGTGCACGTCCTTTTCGATGCTTGGCAGTGAGCCGAACAGGCCCTTCGTGTAGGGATGGACGGGATTGTCGAAAATCTGATAGACCGATCCGGACTCCACAATCTCGCCCGCATAGACGATCGCCACGCGGTCGCAGGTCTCAGCAATGACGCCGAGGTCATGCGTAATCATAATCATCGACGTCGAGAGCTTTTTCTTCAGCTCCCGCATCATATCCAGCACCTGTGCCTGAATCGTCACGTCCAGTGCCGTCGTCGGCTCGTCCGCGATGAGCAGCTCCGGGTTGCAGGCCAGCGCAATGGCGATCACCACGCGCT
>CAKUMG010000906.1 GCA_934667465.1 uncultured Actinoplanes sp.
GGCCTGGACGACGTCGTCGGCGTGGTGCACCTGCGCGACCTGATCGGCGTCGAGGGGCCGGTGCTGGGTGTCGTGTCGGAGCCGCTCTTCCTGCCGCAGACGCTCAAGATCGCGGACGCCATGCGGCAGCTGCGCCAGCAACGCCGCCAGGTCGCCCTCGTGGTGGACGAGCTCGGCGTGGTCGGCGGCATGGTGACCATGGAGGACCTGGTCGAGAAGGTGGTCGGCGAGATCTACGACGAGAGCGACCGGGACGTCGAGTCGGTGGTCCACGAGGACGACGGCGCGATGCTGCTGCCCGGCACGTTCCCGCTGCACAACCTGCCGGACCTGGGGGTCGCCGCGCCGGGCGGCACGGGCGACTACACCACCGTGGCCGGGCTGCTGCTGTCGCGTCTCGGACACATTCCGGAGGAGACGGGCGAGGTCGTCACGCTCGACGGGCACTCCGCCGAGGTCGCGGAGGTCACCGGGCGGGCCATCACGAAGGTCCGGGTGCGCCCGCTTTCAGCGGACACTCAGCCGGAGTTGTTAGCTTCTGCCCGACCGGAAAGTCCTGTGTAGGGGGAAGTTCGTGGGCTTCAAGAAGATGCTGGGTGCCTTCGGGGTGGGCGGCCCGAGTGTCGACACCGTGCTGGCCGACATGAACACGCGACCCGGTGCGCCGCTGACCGGCCACGTCAACCTGGTGGGTGGCAACCACGACGTCGACATCGAGCACATCACGCTCGGGCTCGTCACCCGCGTCGAGGTCGAGAGCGGCGGCGGCGAGTTCGCGGCCAACGGCGAGTTCCACCGCGTGGCCGTGACCGGCCCGATGCGGCTCGCCGAAGGGCAGCGGCTCTCCCTGCCCTTCCAGATCATGATGCCCTGGGAGACCCCGATCACCGCGGTCTACGGGCAGCACCTGCGCGGCATGACGATGGGCGTGCGCACCGAGGTGTCCATCGCCAAGGCCGTCGACAAGGGTGACCTCGACGCGGTGGCGGTGCACCCGCTGCCGGTCCAGGAGCGCATCCTCGAGGCCTTCGCGCGGCTGGGCTTCCAGTTCAAGAACGCCGACCTCGAGCACGGCCAGATCGTGGGCGTGCACCAGACGCTCCCGTTCTACCAGGAGATCGAGTACTTCCCGCCGGCGCAGTACGCGCACGGCATCAACGAGGTCGAGCTCACCTTCGTCACCAACCCGCAGGCGGTCGAGGTCGTCCTCGAGTTCGACAAGCGCGGCGGCATGTTCAGCGGCGGCCACGACTCCTACGGCCGCTACACCGTCTCGCACGGCGACGCGGACACCACCGACTGGGCACAGGTCGTGGACGGCTGGGTGCAGCAGGCCCTGAGCCACCGGCAGAGCATGCCGGGCTTCGGTGCCCCGGGCGGCTACGGCGCTCCCGGCGGCTACGGACAGCCGGCTTACGGCGCCCCGGGTGGCTACGGGCAGCCGGGTTACGGGCAGCAGCCGGGCTACGGTGCTCCGGGTTACGGGCAGCAGCCGGGCTACGGCGCTCCCGGTTACGGGCAGCCGGCCTACGGTGGGCACGGCGGTCACCACGGTCACTACCGCGGCGGGCACGGTCACGGGCACGGCGGCGGCATGGGCGTCGGCGGTGTCGTGGCGGGCGTCGCGGGCGGCATGGTCGCCGGCTACGTCGCCGGCGAGATGATGGAAGAGGTCTTCGAGGGCGACGACGAGGGCGGCGAGGAGTAACCAGCACGCCCTCACGGCTCAACATCGGGGCGTCCGGCGGCCGCACGGCTGCCGGACGCCCCGTTCCGTCGTTTGTGCGCCCGGAGGATCCCGGGCGGGCCCGCATCGATTAGCGTCGAGGGCATCTCGACGGAAGGACCAGCATGGCTCGTCCCCGGATCGTCATCGTCGGTGCCGGCTTCGCCGGTTTCGAGGCCGCCCGCACGCTCGCGCGGCTGTCCCGCGGCGCCGCCGACATCGTGATCATCAATCCCACCGACTACTTCCTCTACCTGCCGCTGCTGCCCGAGGTGGCGGCGGGCATCCTGGAGCCGCGCCGGGTGTCGGTGTCGATCGCCGGCGTGCTGCCCCAGGCGGAGCTCGTGCTCGGCGAGGCGGACGGATTCGACTTCGCCGAGCGTACGGTCTCCTACCGGGACCCGGAGGGCGGCAAGCGCACCCTCGGCTACCACCGGCTGGTCATCGCCGCGGGCAGCGTCAACAAGCTGCTGCCCGTGCCCGGGGTCACCGAGCACGCGCACGGCTTCCGGGGCATCCCCGAGGCGCTCTACCTGCGCGACCACATCACGCGGCAGATCGAGCTGGCGGACACGGCCACCGACCCGGCCGAGCGCGCGGCGCGCACCACGTTCGTGGTGGTCGGTGCGGGCTACACAGGCACCGAGGTGGCCGCGCAGGGCGTGCTCTACACCGAGGCGCTCACCCGGCACCGGCCCCGGCTCGCCGGGCGGCCCCGGTGGCTGCTCGTGGACACCGCGGACCGGGTGCTGCCGTCGCTGGACCGGCGGCTCGCGGCGGCCGCCGACGAGGTGCTGCGGCGCCGGGGCGTCGAGATCCGGCTGGGCTCGTCGGTGCGGGAGGCCACCGCCCGCGGCGTACGGCTCAGCGACGGCGACCTCGTCCCGACCCGCTCGCTGATCTGGTGCGTCGGCGTGCGGCCCGACCCGCTCGTCGCCGACCTGGGCCTCGACGTGCGCGAGGGGCGGCTGGTCGTCGACGAGTTCCTCAACGTGCCGGGGCTGCCCGACGTCTACGCGGTCGGCGACGCCGCGGCGGTCCCCGACCTGACCCGCCCCGGCGAGCTCACCGGCATGACCGCCCAGCACGCCAGCCGGCAGGGCAGGACGGCGGCGCACAACATCGCGGCCTCCTACGGCCGGGGGCGGCGGCGGCCGTACAAGCACCACGACCTGGGCTTCGTGGTCGACCTGGGCGGCTTCGACTCGGCGGCGAACCCGGTCGGGGTGCCGCTGCGGGGCGTCCCCGCCAAAGTGGTCACGCGCGGCTACCACCTGCTCTCGATGCCGGGCAACCGGATCCGGGTGGCGGCGGACTGGCTGCTCGACGCCGTGCTGCCGCGGCAGGGCGTCCAGCTCGGGCTCGTCCACGCGTCGTCCGTACCGCTCGACAGCACCCCGCCGCCGGACCGCCAGGGCTGACAGCGCGCCGCCTCCGGGCAGCCAGGGCTGACAGTGCGCCGCCTCCGGGCCGCCGGGGCTGACAGTGCGCCGCCTCCGGGCCGCCGGGGCTGACAGTGCGCCGCCTCCGGGCCGCCGGGGCTGACAGTGCGC
>CAKUMG010000907.1 GCA_934667465.1 uncultured Actinoplanes sp.
GGGTAGAGGTGCGAGGACGACGTCCGCCGCACTTTCACCCGGAGGATCCATGGCTGGTCAGCACTTCTCGATTGGGATCGTCACCGCAACGCCCGCGGCGGTCGCCGAGCTCGAGCGCACGGGTGTGCATCCGCTGGAGCTAGTCGCGCGTCACGCCTCATGCGATTACGGGCTCGCCGCGGAGGACAGCGTGCAGGCCAATGAGGAGACGATTCGAGAAAAGGTCGGGACCATTCTTTCTGTCTACCAGGTCGCGGATGGAATCGAGATCTGGGTATCGACCTCCCTCCAGCAGACCGGGGAAGCTCACACCTGCGTCATGTGCCCATCAGATTGGTGAAGATCCAGAACGAACCGCAATCATCACGTTGAGAGCGGCAGGGGATCACGGGGCCAGAGCCCCGCCCCTGTCCTCGGCCCACCACGTTCCACCTCTCCGTGTGCACGCAATCACATCTACATTGTATGTCTGAATAGGTAAACATACCTTGCAATCTGAGGCCCTGCCGCCTGGCAGCTGCCTCAGCGACGCCACGCCGGCGTGCCGGCCATCCCCACCCCGCAGGGCCGGCCAGCGCAGGCGGGTAGCTCACCCACTTCGCGGAGGCGAACCATGCTGCGCCTGCGACTCCCCTTCCCCGCTGCTGGCCTTGCGGCAACCCTCGCCCTCTCCGCCTGCGCCGATCTCGGGCAGACGCCCACGACTCCGAACGCACCCGTTCCTGGCCCGGCACTCACCACCTCCATCTACGCCTCGCAGATCATCATCAACGAGGTAATGGTGGACCCATCTGCTGTCGCGGACACGGACGGAGAATGGTTCGAGGTGCACAATCTCGGCGCGGCACCCGTGAACCTCCAGGGGTGGACGATCGCGTCGAACAACGACTCGCCGCAGACCATCTCCGGGGCGGTGTCGGTCCCGGCGCAGGGCTACGTCGTCCTAGCGCGCAACGGGAACGGCGCGACGAACGGCGGAGTCACCGAGGACTACGCGTACAGCACGCTCACGCTGGCGAACACGTCAGACTGGCTCGCGCTCAGGGACAGCGTCGGGGCGAGCGTCGATTCCGTGGCCTGGGCCACGGCGATGCCGGCGGGCGCGACGCGCGGCGTGAGCGACCCCACGCTCGTCAACCTGGACGCGAAAGGCTCGAACTGGCATACGGCCACCACCGCGTACGGCGGCGGCAACGAAGGCACGCCGGGCGCGCGCAACGACGGGAAGCGCGGCGCGCTCGTGGTCCGCATCATCGACGCCGGCAACGCCGACGCGATCTTCATCGAGAACGGGAACTCGCGCGTGATCCTGGATGCCGGCCAGGGGATGGGCCGGATGGCGGACCTGATCGACGAGTTCGGTATGGTCGGCGGAAAGATCGACCTGATGATCATGTCCCACGCACACTATGACCATCACGGCGGCCTACGGGAGTTCTTCAAGACCACCCACAACATCTCGATCCCGATCTTCTACGAGAACAAGGACGCCCAGGTGAGCTCCACGCTGGCTGAGCTGCGCGACACGCTTGCCGCGCGCGCCGGGCGGAGCGAGACGGACTACCGCGACACCGATAACCCCTGCGGCACCGGGGCGGCGATCTGCACGTTCACGCTGGATGGGGGCGCGAAGCTGCACATCATGAAGCCGAAGCCTACGGGAGATCCCAACGACCGCTCCGTGCCCGTGAAGCTTGTCGGCCCGGACAGCGCCAGCTTCACGATGTGGCTCTCCGGCGACGCTGAGCACAGCGCCATCGCGTACTTCGACTCGATCGGCTACGACGTCTCGCCGGGGATGAACGTGGACGTGGTGAAGGGCAATCATCACGGGAGCTGCAACGGCATCAACAGCCGCTTTGTCGACATGACGACGCCGAGCTGGATCACCTTCGGTGTGAGCGCCACCAACGGCTACCACCACGTGCACACGCAGACGAAGGACCTGCTCACGGCCAGGTCGGTCCCCTGGTATCGCTCAGATGCGAACGGCAGGATCACGTTCACCACACCGGGGACTCCCGGGGGCGGCTACCAGGTCGCGGTGGAGACGGGTAGCGCGAGCATGAACGGGGATGCGGACGACACGTCCAGCCAAGCGGAGTGCGCGAACCTCTGATCGCTCGCCGGGCGCGAGCCCCGGCACGACAGCCTACCCAGGGATCTCACGATGGCCGGCGGGATCCCTGGGCAGGGTCTCCATGACCCGCTCCAGGAGGCCTGACAACCAAGCATTCAGCAAGCGCGCAGGTGTCCCCCTAGGCCTCGCCTACCGGGTTTCGCACTCCTCGGATAGCTTATGAGAATGGGCCTTCTCCTAACCCTTGCGCTTGATTATGCTCGTCGAGATCTACGATTGAATCGGGTGAATGGTCCCAGTATCCGGGCATTCCGCGCCCAGGAAGTAACGGGACGCAGCGCCGGACACCGACGGGAGCAGACGTAAGGCACGTACCCTGTTGAGCTAGATGGGGCTGGCACTTCGAACTCAGAACCGCCCGTTCATCCAGAGACCTTGCTGGAGAGAGCCATGTCGAAGAAGAAACACGGTAAATCAAAGCGTACTGCCATTATTCCCCCTTCAGGCGGCTCTCCTGTTTCCGCGGGCGCAATCGCTGCGAAAGACGAGAGGCAACGTTTTTACAAGGACATCCGATCGCGTCTGAACGCCCGTCCTCGTCAGTTGCTTCCAGACAACAGACGTCCGATATATGGGATTTTCTCGGTACTCTTTTCAGGTGGGGGAGCACTGAGCTTCTTACTGGTATACTCTCAAGCTGCTGCGGGCGGGCTGCGGCTTCTCCCAGCGGTACAGACCCTCTGTCCGGGACTGTTTTTCTTGTCATTGGGCTTTGCGGGATACCTTCGCACCCGCAGAGGCCCGACGTCCGCTGAGGCTTTGGACACTTGGCTCTGGGTACAGGAGAGAAGAATCCACCAGGTGCTGCTACTTGCCGCAGTTTTCGGGTCATTGACGTTCGGGCTCGAACTTGGAACTGTCCGACCTGGTGCATCCGCCGTTCGTGCGGCCGTTACGCTGGGCTTCTTGATACCATTATGTACCCTGCTCACCATCGTGATTGTCATCGCGGCAAAGCCCGCACTCTTCACTTCGCGAGTACTCGTGGAGGTCGGAGAAAACGCTTGGCTTTGGGTGCTTGGTGCCGTTCCGTTGATCTCGATTCCCTGGAGCATCGTTCTTGAATCTGAGCTGAGCCCAGCAAACCCGATCGCGTTCGGGCTCCTCATTGCACTATGCCTCTCGATTACCCTTATTC
>CAKUMG010000908.1 GCA_934667465.1 uncultured Actinoplanes sp.
GCTTCGACCCCGGCCACACGATCGGCCAGGCCAGCTTGCCCGCGGCGCCGGGGAGGTGGAACCACTCGTGCATGACGACCTGCGTACGGTCCCCGCCCATGGCCGTGCAGCGCATGGCGCCGGGCCCGCGCAGGACCTTGCCGCAGTGCACGACCTTGAGCTCGTACGGGGCGTCGACCCGGATCACGCGCATCTCGTCGCGCAGCGCCGCGGGGCCGATCGCCGTGACCGCCTCGATCAGGCTGCCCTCGCCGCCGTCGCCCTCGATCACGCGCACCTTGGTGAACGGGATCCATTCGCTCTGCTTCTCCCAGGCGGTGAACGCGGCGAAGACCACGGGTGCGGGGGCGTTGACGATGACGGTCGCGGTGACCTCGCCGCGGCCGGGGCGGGCGGCGTCGTCCAGGCTGCCGCTCACCGGCGCTCCGCCGGCTTCTCGGCGGACTCGGCGTCGTCCTTCTGCACGGCCGTCGCGGTGACCGCGGCGGGCTCGGCGTCGTCCTTCTTCGCGGCCGTCGCGGGGACCGGCTCGGTGGCCTCGCCCGGCTCGGCGGTGAGCGGCGACGCCTGGGCCGGAACATCCTTTGTCGCGTCACCGACAGCGGAGGCGACAGCGGACGCGACACCGGCCAGCGGCGCGGTCGTGTCGGCGGCCGACGGGGTGTCACTCTTGGTGACAACGGCGGTGACAGGTGGCGGCGCCACGGAGGCCTCCCGGGCGCGCCGCAGGGCGTCCGCGTCGGACGTGCGCCCGTCGCGCAGCGCGGTCACCTCCGCCTCGAGCACGCCGATCAGCTCGTTCTTGTAGCCGATGTCGTAGGCCGCCCGCTGCAGCGCCTGGTCGACCTGGGACATCCGGTAGCCGCGGAACGCCGTGTCGAAGCGGGACCGGGCGACGTCCTCCTCCCCGAGCGGCCGGTCGACGGGCAGCGGCAGCGCCTTGCCGTCGGGTTCGACCGGCGTCAGTCCGGAGTCTCCGCCGCTCACCATCACGGTCACGCCGAAGACGATCGCCGCGACCACGAGCGCCACGACGATGAAGAGGAGAAGCTGACCCATGGGCACGATCGTGGCACGAGCGCCGACCGGTGGCGAGCCCGCCACCCCGGGTCGGGGGAATCCGGCGTTTGCTAGGCCGGGCTCACGTCCAGGTGAGGATCTTCTTGCGCCACGCGTAGACGATGCCCAGCACCAGCACTGCGACGAAGATGCCCATCTCCGCGACGGTGACGCCGCCGAAGCCTGGCCCGTCGAAGACGACCGCCCAGGGGAAGAGGAACACGGCCTCCACGGCGAAGAGCACATAGAGGTACGCGTACACGTAGTACCTGATCTGCGCCTGTGCCCAGTCGCCGCCGACCGGGTCGATGCCGCTCTCGTAGGCGACCCGCTTGCCCGCGGGCTCCGCCGGGCGGGCGGGCCGCAGCAGGCGGTTGGCCGCGAAGGCGGCGACGAAGACGAGCACGCCGACGACGAGGAGCAGCCCTGACAAAGCGTAAGAACCGAGGTACCCGTCCACGTGCGCAGCGTAACGAACCACGTCGTGGACACAACTGGTCCGGCAGCCACCACATGGCTACTGTGGGTTCCGGCCCTGCGCGCTTGCCCCGTCTGGTAAGGGGCGGCGACGTAGGCTGGAACTGACGAACGCGGGCCGGCCCAGCGACGTGCGCTTCCCACCGGCCGCAGGTTCAGGAGGTTGGAAGTGGCCGCTCCCGTAAAGCGTGTCGAGCAACTGGACCGCGTGGTGATCCGGTTCGCCGGCGACTCCGGCGACGGCATGCAGCTGACCGGGGACCGTTTCACCTCGGAGACAGCGCAGCTGGGCAACGACATCTCCACACTGCCGAACTTCCCCGCCGAGATCCGGGCCCCCGCGGGGACGCTCCCGGGCGTGTCCAGCTTCCAGGTGCACTTCGCCGACTACGACATCCTCACCCCCGGCGACTCCCCCAACGTGCTGGTCGCGATGAACCCGGCCGCGCTCAAGGCCAACCTGGCCGACCTGCCGCCCGGCGCGGACATCATCGTCAACACCGACGAGTTCACCCGGCGCAACCTGGTCAAGGTCGGCTATGCGGAAAGCCCGCTCGAGGACGGCTCGCTCGCCGAATGGGCCGTGCATCCGGTCGCGCTGACGTCGATGACCGTCGGCGCGCTTGCCGACTCGGGGCTGTCGAAGAAGGACGCCGAGCGCGCCAAGAACATGTTCGCGCTCGGGCTGCTGAGCTGGATGTACTCCCGCCCGTACGAGTCGACCCTGCGCTTCCTCGAGCGCAAGTTCGCCAAGCGGCCGGAGCTGGTCGCGGCGAACAAGGCGGCCTTCACCGCCGGCTGGAACTTCGGCGAGACGACCGAGGACTTCGCGGTCCGTTACGAGGTCAAGCCCGCCAAGATGCTGCCCGGGACCTACCGCAACATCACCGGCAACGCCGCGCTCGCCCTGGGGCTGGTCGCCGCCGGGGTCCGCGCGCAGCTGCCGGTGTTCCTGGGCGCCTATCCGATCACGCCGGCCTCCGATGTCCTGCACGAGCTGAGCAAGCACAAGCGGTTCGGCATCACGACGATGCAGGCCGAGGACGAGATCGCCGCGATCGGTGCCGCGCTCGGCGCCTCGTACGGCGGTGCGCTGGGGGTGACCACCACCTCCGGGCCCGGCGTGGCGCTCAAGGGCGAGACCATCTCGCTGGCCGTAGCGCTCGAGCTGCCCCTGGTGATCGTCGACGTGCAGCGCGCCGGCCCGTCCACCGGCATGCCGACCAAGACCGAGCAGGCCGACCTCAACATGGCGCTCTACGGGCGGCACGGCGAGGCGCCCCTGGCGGTCATCGCCCCCAAGTCGCCGTCGGACTGCTTCCACGCGGCGATCGAGGCGGCCCGGATCGCCCTGACCTACCGCACCCCGGTCATCCTGCTCTCGGACAACTACGTCGCCAACGGCTCCGAGCCGTGGCTGCTGCCCGAGGTCGCCGAGCTGCCCGACCTGCGGGTGGAGTTCGCGCGGCAGGCCAACGGCGAGGACGGGCGCGACGGCTCGTCGGAGAACCGGTCCTGGAACTGCGGCGTCGAGGGCGAGACCGACGACCCGCAGATCAAGGCGCTCCGGCTGCGCCAGCAGCGCAACTTCCTCACCACGCTGATGGTCAGCCAGGGCGTGCCGATGCTCGCGCACGGTGACGAGCTGGGCCGCACCCAGGGCGGCAACAACAACGTCTACGCCCAGGACAACGAGATCGCCTGGGTCGACTGGGACCTCGACAAGGACCAGCAG
>CAKUMG010000909.1 GCA_934667465.1 uncultured Actinoplanes sp.
GTTCACGCCCGGGGCAGGACGGCGGTCTTGCCGCGCGCGTGACCGCTGTCGATCCGGCGGTGCGCGTCGGCGATGCGGTCCAGCGGGAACGTCTCGGACACGGTGAGCATCAGTCCGCCCGCGCGGTACAGGTCGGTGATGGCTTGCAGCCGCGCCGCCGACCGCCGGCTGCGAAGGGGGCGCACGCCCAGCTCGTCCGCCCGGGTGAAGTCCACAAGCGTGCCGATCCGCTGCCGGTCGGCGACCAGCTCGAGCGACGTGTCCAGGGCCGCGCCGCCGGCGGCGTCCAGGGCGACGTCGACACCGCCGGGTGCCAGGGCCCGAACCCGGTCGGCCAGCCCGTCGCCGTAGACGGCGGGCGTGGCGCCCAGCGAGCGCAGATAGTCCTGGTTGGCCGGACCGGCCGTGCCGATGACCGTCGCGCCCGCGGCCCGGGCCAGTTGCACCGCGACGGTCCCCACGCCACCGGAGGCACCGTGGATCAGCAGGGTGTCGCCGGCGCTCACCTGCAGCTCCGTGAGCGCGGTGTGTGCCGTCTGCGCCGACGCCGACAGGGTGCCCGCCTCCGGCCACGACATCCCGGACGGCTTGGCGACGACCTGACCGGCGGGCACGACGACGTACTCGGCGCAGCTGGCGAGCAGGGCCCAGCCGAGCACCTCGTCACCCACCGCGAGCTCCGTGACGCCCGGACCGGTCTGGTCGACGACGCCGGCGAAGTCGTTGCCGACGACTTGCGGGAACCGCAGAGTCTGTCCCGGTGGTGTCCAGCCGGACCGTACCGCCGCGTCGTACGCCTGGACGCCCGCGGCCTCGACCCGGACCCGGATCTCTCCCGGACCGGCCACGGGCGTGGCGACCTCGACGACCCGGAGCACCTCCGGCCCTCCGAACGTGTGGAATGCCGCTGCCCTCATGGGTCTCCTCTCGTGGCGGCCCCGCCGGGCCGGGCGACGTCAGGGTCGGTCTGCAAGCTCAACTGCGCTCGAGGTCGAGCCCGCCACCCGAGGGCCCTTGACGGCCCGCCGGCTGCGCGCGGGTCGTCGTCAACGGTATACATTGCACCGTCGGGGCCGTCTCACCCAGGTCCGGCGCGCCGGTCGTTCCCACGGCGCCGAGTCCCGGCGGGGGTTCTGCGGGGTGAGCTCAGCCACTCACGCACGTCGCCCGCCGCCCGGAGCCGTTCTGGGGCCGCCAGGCCCCTGGCTGCGGGTGGTGGGCCCTCGGCGGGAGCAGCGATCCGTACGCCCCACCCACCTGCGACAGCCTGCTCTTGACCCTCGGCATTAAATCGGTTGCGCGGGTCCGCGGTGCGAGGCAGAGTCCTCAGCGCGCCGCAGGAAGCGGTTTCTCGAGAGAAGGGGGTGGACCTCATGGCCGTCTCGGTCGTTCGCCGTGCCCAGGTTCAGCAGTTCCCTTTTTTTTCGAGGAGACCCTCCAGTGCGAGAGCACGATTCCGGCCCGGCGACCAAGCGCCGCGGCCGTCGCAAGTTCGACGATGACGAAGCCACGTTCCAGCGGGGCATCCGGCCCGAGCCCAAGCTGAGCGAGGAGCCCGACCTGCCCGAGACGGGCGATCGCTGGTCCACGTGGGACGGCGCCCTGCACGGGCCGCACCCGCGACCCGACTGGGTGCGCACCGAGTACGGCGCGGTCGACACCGAGCTCGGGATGCTCAAGACCGGCAAGGAAGCCGACGTCCACCTGGTCAAGCGCGCGATTCCCGGCACCGATCAGGTCAGCATGCTGGCCGCCAAGCGGTACCGCGACGGCGACCACCGGCTGTTCCACCGCGACGCCGGCTATCTCGAGGGGCGCCGGGTGCGGCGTTCGCGGGAGATGCGGGCCATGGCCAACCGCACCTCGTTCGGCAAGGAGATGATCGCCGGGCAGTGGGCGCAGGCCGAGTTCGGCGCGCTGTCGCGGCTGTGGCAGGTGGCGGCCGAGGGCGGGACCATCGCGGTGCCCTACCCGGTGCAGATCATCGGTACCGAGCTGATGCTCGAGTTCATCGGCGACTGGGAGACCGGCGAGGCCGCACCCCGGCTCGCCCAGGTGCGCGCCGACCCGGACCAGCTCGCCGACCTGTGGCGGCAGATGGTCGACGCGCTCAGCGTCCTCGCCCGCGCGCAGCTCGCCCACGGCGACCTGTCGTCCTACAACACCCTCGTGCACGACGGCCGCCTCGTGATCATCGATCTGCCGCAGGTGGTCGACGTCATCGCGAACCCGCAGGGCGCCGACTTCCTGGTCCGCGACGTCCGTAACGTGGCGGCGTGGTTCACCTCGCGCGGGCTGAGCGTGGACGCCGAGGAACTGATCGAACGGTTGCGATACGAGGCGGGGCTGAATTGATCAACGACGCGCCGGAACCCGCCGCGATCGCCCTCGCCCGCACCGACGCCTGGTTCCTGCACGACCGTCCCTGAGGGTGCGGCCGCCGGCGATCCGGCGGCCGCGGCCCGTCAGCTCACTGCAGGTAGCCCTCGACCTCACCGGAGCTGTGCGCCTTCTCGGCATCCGGGTCGTTGCCGAACTCCCGCGCGGCCCGCCGCCGGCGCAGCAGGTCCCAGCACTGGTCGAGCGCCACCTCGAGGTCCTTCAGGCGGGCGTGCTCCTCCTCCGCGCTGAGCTTGCCCTGGCTGAGCTGCTCACGCAGCTTGTGCTCCTCGTCGACGAGGCCGTGGATGCGGCCCAGCACCTCTTTGTCATCCATTCCCGAAGCGTAGATCAAAGTCAAGATCTTCATGTCGCAGCCGGGTGGGGGGTGCGGATCGCTGCTCCCGCCGAGGGCCCACCACCCGCAGCCAGGGGCCTGGCGGCCCCAGAACGGCTCCGGGCGGCGGGCGACGTGCGTGAGTGGCTGAGCTCAGAGCAATCGTCACCTACAGTGACCCGGTGATTGATCAACTCCTGCCCGGCCCGCTCCCCGGACGCGGCCGATGATCTCGACGTTCCTGGTCGAGCACCGGTGGATCGCCCCGGCCGCCCTGATGCTGCTGATCCTCGCCGGCCCGGTGGCGGGCACCTGGCTGGTCACCCGGCCGCGGAACGCCTGGATGCTCACCGCCGCCTCGCTGTGCCGCTGGCGCTGCTCACGCTGACGCCGCAGGACCGGGAGCTCTTCGCGCGCTGCGAGGTCCGGTGGGAACTCCCCACGCTGACCGGCCCCGAGTCGCTGGCGAACATCCTGCTCTTCGCCGCGCCGGTGCTGCTGGCCGGCGTGGCCACCCGCCGCCCGGTCCTGCCCGCACTGGCCGGGAG
>CAKUMG010000910.1 GCA_934667465.1 uncultured Actinoplanes sp.
GCACGGTGCTGGCGCGCCCCGAGGCCGGCCCGCTGCGCACCGCGGCCGGTGGCCCGGGCGCCAAGGTCCGCCGCGCGCTGCCCGTGGTGATCGCGCTGCCGGTGGTGGCCGCGCTGGTCAGCGCGCTTGCCGTGCGTACGGGCATCAGCCGCCCCGCCGCCGCGATCAGCACCGGCGTGGTGCTCACCGCGCTGGCCGTCCTCGCCCTCGTCGGCTTCCTGATCCGGTCGCTCGACGGCGCCGACCGCCGGCAGCGGGACCTGGTCGACCAGCTGCGCGACCGCCGCGAGTTCGCCGACACCCTGCTCCAGTCGATGCACGAGGCCGTGATGGTCCTCGACGCCAACCACCGGGTGATCGACGTCAACCGGCGCTGGCGGGAGCTGACCGGGCACGCCGAGCCGGGCGACACACCGCAACTGCCACCGCCGGGTACGGGCGACTGGGTGATCCGCCGCCCCGACGGCACCGACGTCCCGGTCCTGGCCACCATGGCGGCGATCCCGGACGCGGCCGGCGCCCCGCGCGGCTACGTCGCCACGTACGTCGACATCACCGACCGCAAACGCAGCGAGGACGAGCTGGCCGGCCGCGCCGCCGAGCTGGCCGGCAGCAACGAGCGCCTGGTCGAGGCGAACGCGCGGCTCGAGGCGGCCCTGGCCTTCAAGAACGACCTCACCTCGATGCTGACGCACGACGTGGCCCAGCCGATCAGCTCCATCGCGAGCCTCGCCGAGCTGCTCCACGCCGACTGGGCCGACCTGCCCGACGACATCCGCCTCGAGCTGGCCACGAAGATCGACAAGAACACCCGCCGACTGATCAAGATGATGAACGACCTCCAGCTGCTGTTCCGGCTCGACACCGGCGCGGTGACCGCCCGGCGCGCGCCGGTCCCGGTCCGCGAGGCCGCCGCCGGGATCGTCGCCGAGCTCGGCTGCGCCACGGACGTGGAGCTGCGCGTCGACGAGGAGCTCTCCGCCCTGGCGGACCGCCAGCACGTCGGGCACGTCGTCCGGAACCTGCTCGCCAACGCGGTCGCGTACGGGGAGGCCCCGATCGTCGTCGCGGCGGAACGGCACGGCGACACGGTGACGCTGAGCGTCCGCGACAGCGGGCCCGGCATCCCGGAGGACCTGGTCCCGAACCTGTTCGACCGGTTCATGCGCGGCGCCGGCCTGGGCCTGTTCATCGTGCGCCACCTCGTGGAAGCGAACGGGGGCTCGGTCCGCTACGAGCGGTCCGAGCCCCACGGCGCCTGCCTGGTCACCACCTGGGAGGCGGCGTCCGTGTGACGCCCTACATGTCGTGGGCGCTGCCCCGCTCGTGTTCGTGCAGGATGCCGTCACTGCGGGTGTCACGGGCCGCGCGGGTGCCCATCCGGGCCGCGGCCGTGGTCTGCGTGCCCGCGGCGCCGCCGCTGAGCGTGGGCGATCCGGTGATCCGGCGGCCCGGGGCCAGCACGTCGTCCAGGTCGTGCGCGTCGGTGATCCCGGGCGCGGTGGTGATGTCGACGTTGGTGCCGGCGTTGGGCAGGCCCAGCGTGGCGGTGTCGGCGTTGGGGCGCAGCTTGCCGAGGCCGTCCGGGTTCGCGTTGCTGAACTCGCCCGCGCTCGTGCCCCAGCCGGCGCCGGGCTGCGGGCGGCCGCCGCGGGCCCGGGCCGCGACCGAGGCCGGGGAGGCGAAACTGCCGCCGGTCAGCCGCTTGGTGCTGGCACCGCCGCCGCTGCCGCTGCCGAGCTTGCCGGTCTCCATGAGGCCCTTGAAGGCGGTCAGGTCGGCGCGCAGGCGGTTGCTGAGCGTCTCGCTGCCGCGCCGGTCGTTGGGGAGCAGCAACGCCACGTCGGCCTCGAGCTGGGCGACGATCTGCGTACGCGTCTCGCCCACCGGCCGCAGCGTGATCGTCTCGGCGAGCATCGGGCCCTCGGTGGCCCGCCACGACACCCGCTCGTCCAGGGTGCACTCGGTGATCCGCGCGTCGAACTCCTGGCGCCGCCCGTCGACGTCCATGACCCAGTGCGTCTGGTCCGCCCCGATCGGCCGGACCTCGCGCACCCCCGTCATGAAGCGCGGATAGTTCTCCAACGTCGCGAGCTGCTCGTACACGCTGTGCAACGGCGCGCCGATCTCCACGGCCTGCTGAACCATACTCATGGCATCTCTCCCATGCTGAAGTGCTGGCATGACAGAGCGTACGTACGCAATTGCGGGCAGAACTCACTTATCGATAACTGAGCCCGGAGTTCGAGGGCCGGACACCGCGCCACGCCCCGGTACCGCCTGCCACTCCCTCGTCTTCCGCTGGAACCACGCCCTCACGAGCGCCACCGCAGTGCGCCCGTCGATGACTTGGGCGCCGAAAACCGGCAAAGCGCCCTTTCTTTGTCGGTTTTCGGTGTCCAAGTCATCGGCCCAAGGGGCGCACTGCCCGCCGAGCGGAGCGAGGCCATTAAATGCGACGCAAGTACTGCCAGTGGCCGACTTCGGCGGCGTAGCGGGCATCGCTGGCGGCGAGGAGCGGGACGTCGGCGTCGCGGAGGAGGGCGACCACCCGCGGCGACGGGCTGCGCCACGCCTCGCTGACCTCGACCGCGGTGCCGGTGCCGCGGCAGGCGTCGGCGAGCGCGGCGAGCAGGTCACCGGTGATCGCGGCCTCGTCGATGCCCATCTGGGAGAGCAGGCTGAGCGGGCGGGCGAGCTGCACCGGGGCGTAGCGGGAGGCGCGCTCGATGCCGCGTACGGTGGCGGTGACGACGGTCTCGGCCACCTGCGCGGCGGTGAGCTCGCCGGCGGCCAGCATGGCGCGCACGTCGCGGGGCGCGACCGGACCGGCCGCGAGCGGCAGGCGGGAGACCGCGACCGAGATGACCTCGAGGTTGCCCAGGTCGGAGGGCCAGGCCAGCCAGCCGTCCGCCTGGCTCACCTCGACCTCGGCGCCGACCCGCAGGGTGAGCTCGGTGCGCCGGCTGGCCCGCCGCACCGAGTCGGCGTAGGCGGGCAGCCAGGTGGTGTCCGGCCCGACCTGGTCGGCGAAGGTCACCGCGGTGAGCCCGGCCCGGTCGGCGGCCGACACGACCATGCCGATGCTGTCGCGGCCGGCGGCGAAACCGGTGTGCACGTGCGCGTCGGTGCGCAGATCGAGAGCGGCGACGGTGGTACCGCCCCGGACCGTTTCAAGCTCTGCACCCACGATGTCTCCCCGACGTTGCGACCGACGAGCTGCTCTCGTCCTGGGGAATACAGTGCGGCCCCGGTGTTGTGGAC
>CAKUMG010000911.1 GCA_934667465.1 uncultured Actinoplanes sp.
ACCCGGCACCGAGCCCACGGCCCGGGCCGTCGCGCCCGTGCCTACCGGGCACACCGACCGCGCCTCGCTCATCGGCCGCGACCATCAGGTCCGGCTGCTGCGCCGGGCCGCCGCCGAGGCCGCCCTGGGCCGGGGCCGCAGCATCCGGATCGACGGCGCGCCCGGCATGGGCAAGTCCGCCCTGCTCGCGGTGGCGCTGCGCGGGGCGACGCCGGCGGGCTGCCGCATCGGCTGGGCGGTCGGCGACGAGCTGTCCCAGCGGATGCCGCTCGGCGTGCTGCTCGAGTGCGTCGAGTCCGCCATGGCCGACGACGCCAGCCGCCGGCTGGTCAAGCAGCTGTTCGCGATCGCCGCCGACGCGCTCGACGGCGCCGGTGCCGACACTGTGGACCGCACGGTCGAGCTGCTCCGGGCCGCCGCCGACGAGGCACCGCTGATCCTGGTCGCGGACGACCTGCAGTGGGCCGACCCGATCACGCTGCGGGTCTGGGCCGCCCTGGCCGAGCACGCCGCGGGCCTGCCGCTGCTGCTGCTCGCGGCCGCCCGGGGCGGCGCCGGCGAGGTCCGCGACCTGCCCGTGCACGAGCTCGTCGAACTGCGGCCGCTCGACGACGAGCAGGCCACGGCGCTGATCCGCGCGGTGGCGCCGGAACAGCCCGACACCCGGACCCTGCGCGAGCTGCTGGCCGACGCCGGCGGCAACCCGTACTACCTGCGGCACCTCGCCACCCGGCTGCCCGAGACCGGCGCCGCGGCGCTGACCGGGGCCGCCGGGACGCACCTGGCGCCCTTCACCGAGGAGACCCGGCAGCTGCTGCGCGCGGTCGCGTTCCTCAGCGCCCACGAGATGCAGGCGCCCGGCGAGCAGCCGGCGGGCTGCACGGTCGCCGAGATCGCCGCGGTGACCGACCGGTCCCCGGCGGAGCTCGGCCGCACGCTGGGCCCGGCACTGGCCGCCGGAGTGCTGGTCGCGGCGGGCGAGCAGCTGGCCTTCCGGCACCGGATCGTGGCCCGGGTGCTGCACGAGGGCACCCCGGCCGGCCTGCGGATCACCCTGCACCGGTCGTTCGCCGAGCGGATCGCCGCCGCGGGCGGGCCACCCGAGCAGGTCGTGGCCCAGTTGCTCGCCGGCGACGTCCCGCTCAACGGCGGCATCGCGACCTGGCTGACCGCCCACGTGGAGCAGCTCGCCGCCCGGGCGCCGCAGACCGCGATCACCGTGCTCCAGCGCGCCCGCGCCCAGCACCCGGTCGCCACTGACCAGCGATTGACGCTGACCGCCTGGCTCGCCCGGCTGCTGGTCCGGCAGGGCCGCAACGCCGCGGCCGAGGCGGGCTGGGTCGCCGCCCGCACCGGCGACCCGGACCTGGAGGGCGAGATGCGCTGGCTGGTGGCGCTGGCCCACGAGCGGCGCGGTGAGTTCGACGCCGCGGCCGACGTGGCCCGCGCGGCGCTGCGCGAGCGCCGGATCGCGGTGCCGTGGCTGGACCGGATGCGTGAGCTGCTGCGGCGGCTCCGGCCGCATCTGGCCGGCGACCCCACCGTGCCGCACCTCAGCAGGTCGGCGATGATCAGCGAGGGGATATCCGTTATCCGTTGACCCGCCCACGCGTCCCCAACGGGAGAGCATCCTCTCTCGCCCGCGACCTCGGAGGATTCGTGCCGACAACTGACCGACTGCGCGTCTGCGTGCTGGGCCCGGTCCGGGCCTGGCTCGGCGACCGCGAGCTCGGCCTGGGCCCCGCCCGTCAGCGGGCGCTCTTCGCCGTGCTGGCCGCCGCGGGCGGCCGGGTCGTGGGCCGGGACGAGCTGATCGAGGGCGTCTGGGGCGCGTCGCCACCCGCGACCGCGGCGGGCAGCGTCTACACGTACATCTCGGGTCTGCGCCGGGCCGTCGGGCACGACCTGCTGACCTCCGGCCCGACCGGCTACGCCCTCGTGCTGGACCCGGCCGAGATGGACAGTGAGCAGTTCGCGACGCTGTGTGCCGACGCGGGCCGGTTACGGGACGAGGGGCGGCTCGCCGAGGCCGCCGCGCGCTACGACGAGGCGCTGCGGTTGTGGCACGGCGAGGCGTTCGCCGGGCTCTCCGGCCACCGCATCGAGGTCGAACGCGCCGAGCTGGGCGAGCGCCGGCTGGTCGCCGTCGAGCAGCGTGCCCGGGTGGTGCTCGAGCTGGGCGACGACGGCGTGGTGGCCGAGCTGGCCGGCCTGGTCCGCGACCACCCGCTGCACGAGCCGCTGCACGAGCTGCTGATGCGCGCGCTGCACCGCACCGGCCGGCGGACCGAGGCGATGGAGGTCTACCGGGCCGCCCGCCGCACGTTCCTCACCGAGCTGGGCGTCGAGCCGGGCGCCGCCCTGACCGAGCTCTACGAGCGGATCCGCAGCGGCGCCGCGGACCCGGCGGCCCCCGCCGAGCGCCCGGTGCCCCCGGTGCTGCCGGCCCAGGTGGCCCGCGCCCTGCACGACGGCCTCGAGAGCCGCCTGGTCGTGGGCCGGGACGCGGAGCTGGCGCAGCTGCGCAACCTGGTCCGCGCGCTCACCGAGGGGCACGGCGCCGCCGTGTGGATCGAGGGCGAGCCGGGCATCGGCAAGAGCGAGCTGCTCACCGCGGCCCTCGCCGACGCGGGCGCCCTCGGCTGCCAGGTGGCCTGGGGCATCGCCGACGAGCTGGACCAGCACGTGCCGCTGCAGGTGGTGACGCGCGCGCTGGGCCTGGAGACCACCTCGGCCGACGCGCGGGTGGCCTCGGTGGCCTCGGCCCTGCACAGCGCGCCCGCCGACGACGCCGGCCCGGCCGCAGTGGCCGACCGCGTGCTGGCGTACGTGCGCGCGGCCTGCGCGATCGCCCCGCTCGTGCTTGTCGTCGACGACCTGCAATGGGCCGACGAGTCCAGCGTGCTGTTCTGGGACCGGCTGGTCGCGGCCACCCGCCGGATGCCGCTGCTGCTCGTCGCTGCGGCCCGCCCGGAGCCCAACGGCAAGTCGCTGGCCCAGCTGCGCCGCGGCGTCCAGGCCCGGCAGGGGCACCTGCTGCAGCTGCACAGCCTGCCGCCGCACGCCCTGGAGCAGCTGGTCACCCATCTGGTCGGCGCGCCGATCGGCCCGAACCTGGCGGTGATCGTGCCCCGGTCGGGCGGCAACCCGTTGTGCGCCCGGGAGATGACGACCGCGCTGCTGCGGCGCGGGGTGGTGCTCGACGTGCACGGCCTGATGGAGCAGGTGCTGCTGGCCGCGGGGGCGTTCGTGCTGCGCAAGGT
>CAKUMG010000912.1 GCA_934667465.1 uncultured Actinoplanes sp.
CAGTACGCCGTGGAGCCCGTCGGCGTGGCGACGATCACGCCGTCGCCGCTGACGCGGTAGCACTCCGTGCCGTCGCACTGGACGCTCAGCTGCAAAACGCGCGCGACTGCGCCCTTTGTCACAACGGCGTCGTTGAGCGCCGTGTCTGTGAAGATCGTGTTGCCGCAGCGGCGCACCTCCACATAGAGCATTTTGCGCTGATCGAGCGTGTACTGGTCGTCGACAAGGCGGCGCAGCAGGTCGAGCTGGGTGGCCGGGGATTCGGGGCGGGCCGCGCCGGCGGCGGTGGCGACCCAGTGGACGCCCCCGCGGCCGCCCAGGGGCATGGACACGAAGCGGTAACCGGCGCCCAGGGTCTCGCCGCCGAGCGCCTGGTCACCGGTGAGGTCCGGGACCCGGAACGCGGGGATGACGGCCTGCCACGCGGCGAAGCCGGAGCCGACCGCGACCGCCTCGGGGGCCGTGGCGCGCCGGACCGCGCTGTCGATGCCGTCGGCCGCCACGATCAGGTCGGCCTCCCACAGGGTGTGGCCGTCGCCGACCGCGGGGCGGGCCGCGCGGCGGGCGCGGACGGTGGTGACCTCGACACCGGTGCGGATCTCGACGCGCTCGCCGAGGCCCGCGACGAGCGCGTCGCCGAGGTCCTCGAGGTGCACGACCGCGGGGGCGGGGCCGGCGCCGGGCCGGGAGTGCGGGGGGACGAGCCACTGGCCGTCGGGGCGGCGGACCCCGCCGTCGGGCAGCGGGGTCGCGATGGCGGTCCAGCCGCCCGACGGGTCGAGCGATTCGAGGGCGCGGCGGCCGTTGGGCCACAGCACCAGGGCTGTCGGGGGCGCGGCGATGCGCTCGCCGCGCTCGAGGACGGTGACGTGCCAGCCGTCGCGGGCCAGCCCGCCCGCCACGGCCAGACCGGCCAGGCCGGCGCCCACCACGACGGCCGAGCGCATCCGGTGCTACTTCTCGTCGGAGGCGACGGCGGGTTCGGGCTGGTCCGCGGGGGGCAGCACACCCGTACGCGCATAGGCCTCGAACCGTTCCTCGCTGACCACCTGGTACGCCTTCGGCGCCTCGGCGGTCTTGCTGCCGGACCCGGCGGAGCCGACGTCGACCTGGTCCACGTCGCCGGCCGCGGCGGGCTCGGGGGCGGTGTCCGGGGCGTCGATCGGGACGACGTACTCGCGGGGGCCCTTGACGACCGCGAAGTAGATCGCCGCCGCCAGGAACACGATGATCGAGGTGAACACGTTGAGCCGTACGCCGAAGATCTTGTTCGCGTCGTCGATGCGCAGCATCTCGATCCACACCCGGCCCGCGGTGTAGGCCATCACGTAGATCGCGAACGCCCGGCCGCGGCCGAACTTGAACCTGCGGTCCAGCAGCCAGACGAGCAGCGCGACGCCCAGGTTCCAGAGCAGCTCGTACAGGAACGTGGGGTGGTAGAGCTCGGGCAGCGTGACGGCCTCGCCGTCGATGACCGTGGCGTTGCCGGGGTTGGACCGGTCCATGTCGTGGACCTGCAGGCCCCACGGCAGGGTGGTGACGCTGCCGTACAGCTCGTTGTTGAACCAGTTGCCGAGCCGGCCGACGGCCTGGGCGACCGGCAGCGCCGGCGCGAGCGAGTCGGCGAAGACCGACAGCGGCAGGCCGAGCTGGCGGGCGGCCAGCCAGGCGCCGACCGCGCCGCCGGCGACCGCGCCCCAGATGCCGAGGCCGCCCTCCCAGATCTGGAAGACCCGGATCGGGTCGCCGCCCTCGCCGAAATACTGCCCCGGCGAGGTGATGACGTGGTAGATCCGGGCGCCGACGATGCCGAACGGCACCGCCCAGACCGCCATGTCCAGCGACGCCCACGGCGCCACGCCGCGGTGCCGTAGCCGGTATTCCATGATGAGGACCGCGGCGACGATGCCGAGGACGATGCAGATCGCGTACGCCCGGACCGGCAGGCCGAGCACATGCCACACCGACGTGGTGGGACTGGGGATCAGGGCGTAGGACGTCACGGGCGCACCCTACCGCCGCGGGGCGCCGATGCCATCACCCGGTCGCGCCCCCGCGTACACCTTCTGCCAACTCGGCACTCAACGCGCGCAGCCGATCGTGGCCGGTGGCGAGGTCGGGGGCCTCCAGGACGCAGCGGATCAGCGCGCTGCCGACGATGACGCCGTCGGCGAACGCGGCGACCTCGGCGGCCTGCTTGCCGGTGCCCACGCCCAGGCCGACGCCGACGGGCATGGCCGGGTCGGCGGCGCGGATGCGGGCCACGAGCTCGGGTGCCTGCGACGAGACCGAGGTACGGGCTCCCGTCACCCCCATGAGCGCGGTCGCGTACACGAAGCCCCGGCAGTTGGCGACCGTCATGGCGAGCCGCTCGTCGGTCGAGGACGGCGACACCAGGAACGTACGGTCGATCTTGTGCCGGTCCGCGGCGGCGATCCACTCGGCGCCCTCGTCCGGGATGAGGTCCGGCGTGATCATGCCGGTGGCCCCGGCCGCGGCCAGGTCGCGGGCCCACGCGTCGACGCCGTACTTCTCGATCGGGTTCCAGTAGGTCATCAGCACGACGGTGGCGCCGGTGCCGGCGACCGCCTCGATGATCTTCAGCGTGTCGCGGCTGCGGACCCCGTTGGCGAGCGCGATGTCGCTGGCCTTCTGGATGACCGGGCCGTCCATGACCGGGTCCGAGTACGGGAGCTCGACCTCGATGACGTCGCAGCCGGACTCGGCCATCGCCACCATCGAGGCGATCGAGTCGTCGACGGTCGGGAAGCCGGCCGGCATGCAGCCGACCAGCACCGAGCGCTCCTCGGCCTTCGCCTTGGCGAACGTCTCCGCGATGCTCACGCGTTCTCCCCCGGTACCAGCACCTCGTTGTCGTCCAGGATGCCGAAGTACGCCCCGGCCGTGTGCACGTCCTTGTCGCCGCGCCCGGACAGGTTCACCAGGATCGTCGGCGTGCGGCCCAGCTCGGCGGCGAGCCGCGGGGCGATCTTCGCGGCCCCGGCCAGCGCGTGCGCGCTCTCGATCGCGGGGATGATCCCCTCCGTACGGCACAGCAGCTGGAAGGCCGTCATCGCCTCGGCGTCCGTGACCGGCTCGTAGGTCGCGCGCCCCGTGTCGTTGAGCCACGCGTGCTCCGGGCCGACGCCCGGGTAGTCGAGGCCTGCCGAGATGGAGTGCGACTCCATCGTCTGCCCGTCCTCGTCCTGGAGCAGATAGGTACGGTTGCCGTGCAGCACGCCCACCGAGCCGCCCG
>CAKUMG010000913.1 GCA_934667465.1 uncultured Actinoplanes sp.
CCTCGCGGGCGGTCGCGGCGAGGGCCGGGTCGTCGAGCAGCTCGGCGATGCGGCCCGCCGCGTACGCGATGCCGCCGAGCCCGTCGGCCATGCCCGCCCCGACCGCGGCGAGCAGGTCGGGCCGCTGCCGCAGGACCGCGAGCAGCTCCGGCAGCGGCACCAGCGCCTGGCGCGCCGCGTCGGCGTACCGGCCGAGCCCGGTCAGCGCGGCCAGCTCCGCCAGGAACAACGCGACCCCGGTGTAGCCGTCGCCGAGCCCGGCGCCCATCGGCAGCACCATCCACGCCCGCTCCTCGACCAGCTGCAACCCGAGCCAGTTGAGCCGCCCGGACCCGTCGGCGGCGGCCGTGGCGACGATCCGGTCGGCGATCCCGCACGCGGCGGCGAGCAGCCGAGCGGGCTCCGCCGCGACCGCCGACGCAGCGTCCGCGGGTTCGGCGTGCACCGCGGCGGCGCCCGGCCGGGTGGCCAGGCTCGCGGCGATCATCCATTCCTGCGCGGCGCGGTCCACCTCGTCCAGGGCGGCGACGGTGGCCAGCGCGCCGTCGAGGCCGGACCGCTCGACCAGGCCGGGGAGCGGGTCGCCGCCGGAGCTGCGGGCGTCGGTGGAGCCGGCCCGGGCGGTGAAGACGGGGATGTCCCCGGCGCGCAGGTCGGCGATCTCGTACGGGACCAGCCGCTGCCACAACGGGTGGCCCCGCGACGCCTGTTCCAGGGCGGTGAAGTCGCCGGCCGCGCGCAGCTGGGCGTAGCCGGCGCTCTGCCGGGCGACGACGCGTACGGTCGCTCCGGCATGGCGGCGCAGCAGGCCCGCGAAGTCGTCCCGGCCGGCCCGGATCGTGTCGTAGCCGCGGGTGAAGCCGTCGAGGATCTCCTCGCGGTGGGCGGCGGGCTCGAGGGGTGTGCCGTGCAGCCGGGGCCGGTTGCCGCCGTCGCCGCCGAGCCCGCTGCGGTCGCGGGGCCCGGCCGCGGTCATGGTGGTCAGGGGCAGCAGCCCGGTGCGGCGCACCGACTTCTCGAGCGCCGCGGCGGCGGGGTCGGTGCTGCCGCCGTACGCCGCGGGCAGTGCCGGGTGCAGCAGCGTCTCCGCGTCGACGAGCACCGGGTACGCCCCGTGCGCGACCACGTTCTCCAGGTGCAGGTCCGTGGCGTGCAGGGCGTGGCACAGCGCCAGCAGCGCACCGGCCCGCCGGTAGAACTCGCCGCCCTGCTCGGCGTCGTCCACGGGCCGGGTGTCCACGTACGCCATCCAGCCGTGCCCGGGCCGCGCGACCACCGCGGCGGCGTGCAGCCGGGGCGCGCTCAACCGCCGCCCGAGCCACCGTACGGCCTCGCCGGCCAGCACCTCGCCGTCGACCGCGCGGGGCTTGTAGACCACGCGCCGCCCGTCGGCGAACTCGACGAGCGTGACCGTGCGCCCGCCGCGGTGCGGGTCGCCGAGCCCGGGGCGCAGCGCGGTCACCGGGCCGGGATCGACCCCGCCGAGCAGGCCGCCGATCACGGCCGCGCAGTCCTCGGCGTAGCGGGACAGCAGCTCGGCGGCGGCGTCGGGGCGGTGGGGCGCGGTCACGCATGCAAGGTGTCACGGTGCCGGTGGGTGACGCATGGGTGACCGCTACCCACATTCACGCCACGAGCATGCTCTGCAGCCGGCGCAGCAGGTCGCCGGCCTCCTCGCGGCCGACGGCGTCGAGCCGGGCGGGGGCGGGCTCGGCGGCGACCACCCGCAGCGCGGCGGCGGCCTGCCGGGCGAACAGCGACAGCAGGTCCAGGTCGGACAGGTTCGAGCGGGACTGCGGCGCCGGGTCGAGGACCTCGAGGACGCCGAGGGTCCGGTCGCCGTGGGTCAGCGGCGCCGCCATGATCGCGTCGGGTACGTAGCTGGTGCTCTCGGCGCGGTCGCGGGCGAAGGCGGGGTTGCGGGTCAGGTCGTCGACCACTATCGCGTCGCCGGAGGCCACCACCCAGCCGGCGATGCCGCCGGTGGCCGGGAAGCGCCGCCCGACCAGGAAGTCCTCGCCGCGCCCCGACACGGCCCGGAAGATCAGGCTGTCGGACGGCTCGTCGAGCAGGAAGACCGAGCTGGCCTCGGCGCCGAAGATGGCTCGCGCCACGTCGACGACCGACTGCAGCAGGTCCGCGCCGGCACTGTTCATGAAGGGCTCCGGTTCTCTCGTACGACGTTGGCGGCGGCCAGGTAGAGGACGTTCTTGAGCTGGAACGTGGTCATCCGGGGGTGCTTGGACAGGATCGCCGCGCACCGCCCGGCGATGTGCGGGGTGGCGTAGCTGTTGCCGGTGCTGCGGATGGTCTGCCCGCCGAGCCAGGCCACCTCGACGCCCTGGCCGGGTGCGAAGAACTCCACCGGCGGGTTCGGGTTGTAGAGGTGCAGCTCCGGGTCGGCGTGCGGGTGGCTGCCGACCGAGATGACCGACGCGAAGCGCCACGGGTAGCTCTCGATCGGGGTGTTGTGCGCCGACGCGACGATCGCGGTGCGCTGGAAGAACGCGTCGTCGGTCAGCGCGCGCAGCTGCTCGGCGAACTGCGCCCGGGTGGTGGAGAGGCTCAGGTTGATCACGTCGTAGCCCTGCCGGACGGCCCAGCGCAGCCCGGCCAGCAGCATCGCGCCCGAGCCGGTGCCGCGCTGTCCGAGCACCCGCAGGCTGTGCAGCTCGCACTCGGGTGCCAGCCTCCGGATGATGCCCGCGCAGGCGGTGCCGTGCCCGCAGGCGTCGCCGTCGGTGCTGGGGACGACCGTCAGCCCGCCGGTGCCGTCGTCGGTGACGGCCCATGCCGAGGCCACCGCGCCCACCAGCGGGTGATCGGCGTCCACCCCGGAGTCGACCACGCAGACCCGCACGCCGCGCCCGGTGGCGCCGCCCCACGCCCATTCCGGGGTCACCTCCTCCCCGTCGGCGGGCACCGGTTGCGGCTCCTTGTCGTTCGTACGCCAGGTCAGCGCCGGGCCGGCGAAGCCAGACCGAATGGGAAATATTCAAGGGGACGGATGGCGCTTGCGCCGATCCGGACACGCGAATTTTCCTTGCCACGGGGGCGGAGTAGACAGGGTCACTCCCAGTTTTATTAACTTGACTTTTACGTCACAATACAGCCTTCTTTGGTACTTTCTTGGGCTCCAAGAAAGTACCGTAACTCTCTCCCCCGCACGCAAAAACCGCCGCCCGGCAATACCGGGCGGCGGCGCAATGGTTTGCACTTGGCTTAGCAGTAATACTCCATGGGGTAGGTGAGGTAC
>CAKUMG010000914.1 GCA_934667465.1 uncultured Actinoplanes sp.
TTGCCGGCTTACCCGAGCCGGCAAACAGAACCGATCCAGAAGATCGATCGAAAGAGAGAGGTGACCGGGCTTTATGAGTCTGGCGCTGGCTTCCCTCGACGTGAGCGTCGAGATCGAGGCAAACCTGCCCTGTCGGAAGTTCGACCCGGACCTCTGGTTCTCGGACGCCCCGGCCCAGCTGGAACTGGCCAAGTCGCTCTGCGGGGACTGCCCGCTGCGCGCCGAGTGCCTCGCCGGTGCGGTCGAGCGTGCGGAGCCCTGGGGTGTCTGGGGTGGCGAGATCTTCGAGCGTGGCGCGGTCGTCCCGCGCAAGCGCCCCCGTGGCCGGCCCCGCAAGGTCGACGTCGCCCGCGACGCCGAGCTCGCGGTCGAGGTGGAGGAGCGGCTCGCTGCCAACGGCATCGAGACCCGCAGCTCCGTCCGGCTGGCGGCCTGAGATGACCACCACCCCCCAGCTCATCCCCTACCGGAAGACGGCAAACCCCGACATGAACCCGAACGGAGCATCGAAGGTGAAACTCATCCAAGAGGCGTTGGCACGCGCCCGAATGCGTCGGCCTCAGGCCGACCACCACCCTGAGGCACACCGTCCCGCTCGCCAGATCGCCATGGACGCCCGTCACCGGGCCGCGCGTGAACTGGGCCGAGGCTTCTGATCCGCTTTTCGTTCTTCACCGATTCCGGCCCCGTCCGCGGTTCTCGCGGGCGGGGCCGCTCCCGTTCCCGGTTCTGCTCCGCGCGGGTCGCTGCTGCCGGTCGCGGGCGTGGTCTCGCCGGACACGCCTCGCTTCGGCGCCCGGCGCGGCGACGTTCCTCGCTCCGTGCGGATTGCGGGACGGCGCCGTCGTTCGGCCCTTCGGCGGCGGGCGGGTCAGGGGACGGGGGCGAAGCCGGGGAGCCACTTCTGGAGAATCGCGCGGTAGGGGGCCTGCGCCTCGAGCTGGCACAGGACACCGATCGAGCCGAGCGTGACGCGGTGGATCAGCAGGTAGGACGGGGGGAGGTTGAGCTTGCGGCTGAGCTGGAACGCGGGCGAGCGGGGGTTGGAGAGCCGGGTCGCCTCAGCGCGGATCCAGCTGCGGGTGAAGCGGAACTCGTCGACGGCCACCGGCTCGATCATGGGCCGGAGGAAGTCGAGCACGCCCTGGGCGTCGAGCTCGTCGTCGGGCTTGATGAAGCCCTCCTCGCGCAGCCCGTCGGCGACGGCGGCCGCGTCACCGTCGAGCGCGAGGCGGACCAGGCGGCCGATCGGCTCCGGGTGGCCCTCGGGCAGCCGGGCGACGGCGCCGAAGTCGATGACGCCCAGCCGCCCGTCGGGCAGGATCCGGAAGTTGCCGGGGTGCGGGTCGGCGTGCAGCAGACCGGCCCGGGCGGGCGCCGAGAAGTGCAGCGTCGCCATCAGCCGGCCGGCCTCGTCCCGCTCGGCCTCGGTGCCGTCGCTGATCACGGCGGCCAGCGGAGTGCCCTCGACCCACTCGGTGATCAGCACCTTGGGCGCGGCCGCGAACACCCGGGGCACGAAGATCTCCGGGTCGCCGGCGAACCCGGCCGCGAACGCGCGCTGCGACTCCGCCTCCATCGCGTAGTCGAGCTCCTCGGTCACGCGCTCGCGCAGCTCGGCGAGGAGCGGCTTCATGTCCATGCCGGGCTGGATCACCTTGAACATGCCGGCCAGCCGGCCCAGCTGCTTGAGATCGGCGATGAGGGCCTCGCCGGCGCCCGGATACTGGATCTTCACGGCGACGGGCACGGTCTTGGGCTTGGCACCCTTGCGGGACGGCGGCAGCTTGAACACGGCCCGGTGCACTTGCCCGATGCTCGCGGCGGCGGCCGGGTTGTCGTCGAACTCGGTGAACAGGTCGCGCCAGCCCGCACCGAGCTGCTCGGCCAGCGCCTTGTGCACGCTCGCCGTCGGCATCGGCGGGGCGGCCTCCTGCAGCTTGGTCAGCGCCTGCCGGTAGGGGCCGGCCATCTCCTCGGGCATGGCGGCCTCGAACACCGACAGCGCCTGCCCGAACTTCATCGCGCCACCCTTGAGCTGCCCGAGCACGCTGAAGAGCTGCTCAGCGGTGCGCTGCTGGATGTCCGCGGAGATGACGTCGGTGGCGATCCCGGTGACCCGCTTGCCGAGACCCAGCACGGTGCGCCCGGCGAACCCGAGCGGCAGGGAGGCAAGCTTGACGGTCCGGGACGCCGCGCGGCGCGGAATATCGCTCACCAGATCATTGTGACCGACTCGGGGCCGATCGACCGCTCCAGCGACGATGCGGTCCGGGCTGTGCCCGCGATTGGCACACACTCATCACAATCATCACCTTTTCTGCGCACCGACCGTCACGGGAAGCGGGTGAGGGGTTGTGTGCGCGGGGCGTCAGGGGCGGTGGCGCGCACGCGGGTTCTGCGCCTCGACCCGGAGGAGCGGCCGGGCGGGGTCGCGTGCGCGGGGCGTCAGGGTCGGCGGCGGGCGGTGGCGCACGCGCAGGCGGGGTGGGGTGTCCAGGTGCGCCGGCGGGGGCGGCCCGCGGCGGCGATCTCGACCTCGGCGCCGACGGAGTCCGGGCGGCCGCCGTCGAGGAACGTCAGGACCTCGGAGACGACGTAGCCGACGGCGGCCCGGGCGGTGGCGACGGCGAGAGGCTCCTGGCCGGGCCTCGGCGCGGCGCCCTCGTCGAACGCGGCCGGGTCGAGGTCCAGGTGGTCGGAGGACGTCGGCAGGTCGGTGGCGGGCGGCGCGGAAGCTCCGGGCTGATAAGCGGACGGGGCGGGCGGATTAGGAAGGCTGGGGTCGGGGCGGGTGAGGCGGTGGAAGGCGTCGCCGGTGTGCTCGTGGCGGTGCAGGGAAAGACAGTGCAGGCAGGGGCGGCCGTGGACGGGGACCAGGGGGCCGACGACCGCGACGGCCTCGCGGACGGTGACCGCGAGATAGGGCTGCCGGCGCTGGAGGTGGGCGAGGGCGAGCAGCGGGACCGGCTGGTCGCTCGGGAACTGGATCACGAGGGAGGCGTGCCCGCGGCGGATCGGGCGGGTCTCCGTGCCCGGGGCGGCCCGGTGGATCGCCTCGGTCACCGCTGTCGCCCGGGGCGTGCCGAGCGTGGCGGCGTCGAGCGGGGCCGCTATGCGGTCGTCGTCGGTGACGGTGCCGGTGAGGTCCGGACAGAGGTTGCCGACGCCCGCCTGGGCCAGCGCGACGGCCACGCCGGCGGCGAGCCTGCTGCGGCCGGTGAGGACGACGCGGGCGTCGCGGCGCCTGCGG